>DASSTH010000099.1:0-11825 GCA_035708025.1 Nakamurella sp.
GCCGGAAACCGACCACAACCCGGACGGAACGGCGTCGGTGGTCTCCTCCAGACCGACCCTGGCGCAGCGCATCATGCTGCACACCGGCGGCCCACTGCTCACCGCGGACCTGCCGATCGACACCGTCGTGGACGCGGTCGCCGGCGTCGGCTTCCTGCAGGTGCACGTCGGCGGCACGCTCAAGACCTGCACCGCCGCAGCGGGTGTCGACGGCACCTGCTCCGGCTCGCCCACCGACGACAGCCACTTCGTCAGCATCTCCACCACCACTCCTACCGGTGACATCGCCGATTCCGACGGTGACATCGCCCTGCCGGATCTGTTCTCCGCGTTGGCCGGCAACCCGTCGGGCCTGCTGGACGTGGACGTCAACGGCCGGGCGTACGCCGACCTGACCGTCACCGTCAGCGGAGGGTCGTTCAGCAGCGGCCCCGTCACCGCCTCGGTGAAGTGGGCCGACATCACCGACCCGAACACCCTGACCGTCACCGGCCCCGACCTGGACAAGCTGCTGGCGTTCGACATCAGCGGCCTGGACGACCCGACCAAGCTGTTCGGCGCGCTGCTCGCGGCGTTGCAGTCCCTGGACTCCGCCCTGCACGCCGGCGGATCGGGCAACGGCCCGCTCGACCAGCCGCTGCCGCTGCTGGGCAAGTCCGTGCACCAGCTGCTCGCCGGCGTCGAGCAGGGCGGGCCCGGCACCAGCTACGCCAACGGCACCGACGCCGCGGGCAACCCGGTGACCACCCTCACCGACCCCAACAAGACCTTCGACACCTCCTACCAGGGCCGGCGGCTGCTGGTCGGCAGCGCGACCGCGACCATCACCCACGCGGACGGGCACGAGCTGACCTTCTCGCCCGCGCTGGCGGCCGCCCCGGCGGGCGGCACCAATTACGCCGTGGGCGACCAGCTGCTGGCCACCATCGACCGGCTCGCCGCCAACCCGTCCGGCAGCCTCAACGAACTGGTCGGCGCGCTCAACGACGCGCTCGGCGGCGGCGTCACCTTCGGCGTCCAGCCGGCCGCCGGCGCCGACCCCGCCTACCTCACCCTGTCGATCGACTGGACCCGCACCCTGCCGGTTCGCGTGCCGCTGAAGTTCGACCTGGACATCCCCAACGTCCCCAGCTCCATCGTCGGCACCAACGGCAAGGGCACCATCGACATCACCGCCACCGGCCAGGTGACGCTGAAGCTCCTGTTCCCACTCACCGCCGCCGCCGTCACCGACCCGCTGAACAGCCTGCTCATCGACCCGCAGCACAGCACCGCCCGGGTCACCGCCGACGTCACCAGCAACGGCGCCACGCTGGCGGCCAACCTCGGCCCGCTGGCCCTCGCGGTCGGCAACCCGGACAACCCGTCCGACCCCGGCACCGAGATCCACGGCAAGCTGGGCTTCGCGCTGGCCAGCTCGGCAACCGACCCCACATCGCTGGGTAGCTTCTTCTCCGGCCTGTCGGTGAGCGCCGACCGCACCGACGACGTCACCTGCGACGGACTCAGCGGCGACCTGGCGCTGTGCGCGAACCTTCCGCTGTACTACAAGACCGGTGGCAGTTGGACCGCGCTCGGCACCGGCATCACGGTGCAGGTCCCGCAGGACATCGACTTCGGCCAGCTGGCAAGCTATGTCACCCTGCCCGACACCGACGCGATCCAGGACGCGCTCGCCTCCCAGCTGATCGACCTGTCCACCCTGGGCGACGGGTTGCAGGGCTACCTGCAACTGCTCAACACCGCCCTCCAGCTGGCCAGCACCGCCGGCAAGCTGCCGGTGGTCGGCGGCGACATCCAGCAGGGCCTGGACTTCATCACCGGCATCAAGAACGCCATCGAGAGCGTCATCCCGGTGGACTCCAACGGCGGGTCCCAGCAGGTGCAGACCGAGCAGGACATCCAGAACAAGCTCGACGCCCTCGCCGGCCAGCTGCAGACCAGCCTCGGCCTGCCGACGGCACCGCACTTCTTCGTCAGCACCGCCTGCAACGCCACCTTGGACGCGCCGGCGAACCTGCGGGACGGCGGCTCGGCGGTGAAGTCCGGATCCTCCACGACCTACAGCTACCGGGTGGTGGCCGTCCGGACGGGCAACACCAGCGGGACCTCCCCGGCCAGCAACCAGTTCGACATCACCAACGACACCGCGCTGGGCGACACCTTCTCCAACACCATCGAATGGGACGCCAGCACCTGGGCCACCGGATACCAGGTGCAGAAGAAGATCGGCAGCGACTGGAAGGTGCTCAAGACCGTCACCGGCACCAGCTACCAGGACACCGGCGCCGACGACGCCGGCGCCAGCACCGCGGCGGACCCGCCGACCGTCGCCCCCTCGCTGTCCCCGTGCCCCGGCTCGGCCATCACCGGCTTCAAGGTCAAGGTCGTCATCGGCCAGGGCACCGTCGACGCCGCCCAGGGATGCACCGGTGACGACTGCGTCAGCGCCGCCACCCGCCCGCTGGACCTCGGCCTGCCCGGGTTGTCGCTGTCCACCACCGATCCCGACCACCCGAACGACCTGGCCGACCCGGACAACGGGGTGCAGGCCAAGCTCGGCTGGCAGTTGCACCTGTCCTTCGGGCTGACCAAGGACCAGGGCTTCGTGGTCTACACCCAGGACAACGACAGCGATCCGCATTCCCCGGACTCCACCCAGGACTCCACGCCCGAACTCGCGATCGGCGCCGCGCTCACCGCCCCCAAGCAGTTCAACGGCCGGCTCGCCTTCCTGTCCGTGCAGGCCAAGGACACCGAGGACGCCGCCGGCAGCGCCGCGCACCGCTCGTTCGCCGGGGTGTTCTCCGTCGACCTGCACGGCAAGGGCGACACCCCCTGCCCGGTGGGCGGCTGCGGCTACGACGCCAGCAAGGTGCTCACCCTGGGCGACATCACCTCCAACGACCCGGGCGACCTGATCACCGCCAAGCTGCAGGCCGCCACCTCCCTGCACTACCAGGTGACGGTGCGCAGCGACGCCGCGCTGCCCGGCATCCGCAGCGACTTCCACATGGACTGGAGCTGGGCCAGCGGCGACAACCCCGACGACACCGGCGGTCTGGCGGTCGGCTTCGACAACGTGCGGGTGAACCCCGGCAGCTTCCTGGGCAGCGTGCTCGGCCCGATCTTCGACAAGATCAACGCGCTGTACGGGCCGGTGAAGCCGGTGCTGGACACCATCTCCGCGCCGCTGCCGGTGCTGTCTGACCTGTCCCACCTGGCCGGCGGCGGTGACGTCAGCATCCTCACCCTGGCCTCGACGTTCGCCGACAGCAGCGGCAACGCCGACACCTTCAACGAGTTCGTGGACATCTTCAAGAGCGTCAAGCAGGTGCTGGACACCATCAACAACCTGACCGGAAGCTGTACCGGCGGTACCGACAACTACGACGACGACGTCAACTTCTGCATCCAGCTGGGCTCGTTCGACCTGTCCTCCGGCGGCGTGTTCAGCACCACCAATACCCCGGACACCGCCGACAGCCTCATCTCCGGCTCCGACCCGTCCGCGCAGTCGCTGTTCCAGCAGATCAATGCCAAGACCGGCAATGGGTTGGACGGAGTCCACAACTCGGCCGACACCGGGACCGGAGCCAAGAACGCCTGTGGCGCCGCCAAGGACGACCGCGGCTTCACCTTCCCCGCGCTGGAGAACCCGAAGTCGCTGTTCGGCCTGCTGATGGGCAAGGACGTGGAACTGGTCTGCTTCGATTCCGGCCCGCTGTCCCTGGGCTTCACCATGAGCGAGTCGTTCGGGCCGGTGTACGCGCCGCCGCCGGTGATGATCGTGCTCAGCGGCAGCGCCAACGTCACCGCCCACATCGTCGCGGGCTTCGACACCTACGGCCTGCGCACCGCCATCGCCGACCACGACGCCGGCACGCTGGCCCGCGCCGCCGACTTCCTGGACAGCCTGTACTTCAAGACGGTG
Organism: Nakamurella sp.; assembly: GCA_035708025.1. Lineage (GTDB taxonomy): Bacteria > Actinomycetota > Actinomycetes > Mycobacteriales > Nakamurellaceae > Nakamurella. Next base: position 3,935 of record DASSTH010000099.1, read on the forward strand.
GACGCCTCCGGCAAGCCCATCCCGGTGCTGCAGTTCACCGGGACCATCGCGGCCGGAGCCGCGGTGAGCGCCGTCATCATCACGGTCGGCGTGGAGGGCGGCATCAGCCTGACGGTCAGCTTCTACTGGAACGACCCGAACAACGACGGCAAGTTCCGCTTCCGCGAGTTCCTGGCCACCGCACTGCGCAATCCGATCTGCCTGTTCAACGTCGGCGGTGAACTCGACCTGTTCCTCAAGGTGTTCATCACCATCGGGTTCTCGCCGTTCTCGGTGTCCTTCGACTTCACCCTGGTCAACATCAAACTGCTCGACTTCTCCCTGAAACCCGACTGCACCCCACCGCCGCCCGAACTCGGCGGCAAGGACGCCGACGGCGTGCTCTACCTGTTCGCCGGACGGCTCGGAACCGGTGCGCTGCGCGGCGACTCGGCATGGGCGAACGTGCACGACGGCACCACCGACGACGAGAAGGTCGTGGTCCGCCAGCACGACGACGGCAGCACCGTCACCGTGCAGATGCTCGGCATCAGCGAGGACTTCACCGGCGTCACCAAGGTCGTGCTGGACGGTCGCGACTACGGCGGCAAGATCCAGGCGCTGTTCCAGGGCGCCAAGGACGGCGTCGTCTACACGCTGCCCACCGTGGTGGTCGGCGGCGATCAGGCCGACACCGTCAAGACCGGCAGCGGCCCGGTGTGGATCGACGGCGGCGGCGGCGACGACCTCATCACCACCGGCGACCGGCCGGACCTCACCCAGGCCACCGGCAGCCCCGCCCTGGTCACCGGCGGGGACGGCAACGACACGATCAGCGTCGGCAACTCCGACGACACCGTCTACGGCGACGGCAACCTGCAGATCGGCGACGGCACCGTCCAGTTGACGTTGAACACCACCTGCGGCGATGACCCGTGCACCGCCGGCCCGCAGAGCCTGGACGTGAGCAGCATCGGCCTGCCCGCCGACGGCGACACCGGCACCGGCAACGACCACATCTCGGTCGGCCTCGGCCACACCACCGTCTGGGGCGGCGGCGGTGACGATGTCATCGGCGTGGCCGCCGACAGCCCACTGGCCGCCGCGCACACCGATGCGACTCACGCGCAGTTCGTCTCGGCCGGCGTGATCGTGCACGGCGGGCCCGGCAACGACACCATCAGCGCCGGCTCCGGCGACGACGTGGTGTTCACCGGCGACACCTTCGACCCGTCCGGCATGACGCAGGACGCCATCGCCGACCGGGACGCCAGCGGCGACGCGGGGACCACCAACACCGTGGACACCGGCGCCGGCAACGACACCGTGTACGGCGGTGACGGGGTCGACGTGGTGACCGGGCACAGCGCCGGCGACACCGTCGACACCTTCTACGGCGGCCCCGGCCAGGACATCCTGATGGGCGGCTACGGGCAGGACCAGTTGTGGGGCGGGCAGGACGACGACTACCTGATCGCCGAACCCTCCACGGTCGGCGCGCCCGGGTCGACCACCGACGTGCTCGGCTCCGCGCGCACCGTGACGCACACCCCGACGACGGCCGCGCCGCAGACCAAGCTGCTGGTCGGCGGGGGAGGCCACGACCGCATCTACGGCGGTGACGGCGGCGCGCTGATCTACGGCGATCACCGCGACTTCACCTGCTCGAGCGGGCGCACCGGAGCCGATCCGTCCTCCGACCCGCCGTCCGAGACCGGCGTGGGCGCCGACGACGCCGACGACCTGATCATCGGCGGCGCGGGCGTGGACGACGTGAACGCCGGCGGCGGCAACGACACCGTGCAGGCCAAGGGCGGTGACGACTACCTGTGCGGCAGCGCCGGCGACGACACGGTCGACGCGGGCGCCGGCGCCGACGCGGTGTGGGGCGGCACCGGCAACGACGTGGTCTACGGCAGCTACGGCCCGGATCACCTGTACGGCAACGACGACGACGACGTGGTCTACGGCGGTGACCAGGACGACGTGGTCGAGGGCAACAACGGCATGGACGCGCTGTTCGGCGGCAACGGTGACGACACCGTGGTCGGCGGCACGCGTGCGGCGGCCCGGACCGACGTCGACGCCAACGGCCCCGGCGGCACGGCCGCGGGCGACACGCTGTTCGGCGACGTCGGCAACGACCTGCTGATCGGCGACAACGGATCCGCCGGCGCCGGCGACGACCCCAGCGGGCGGCGCGTCGGATCCATCGCGGACCTGGACCAGGTCGGCTCGTCCTACGGCGCCGGAGACCACCTGTACGGCGGCGACGGCGCCGACTCCGGGTACGGCGGGCTGGGCGACGACGTGATCGAGCTGGGCAACGACAACGACTACGGCGAAGGCAATCCGGGCGCCGACACGATGTCCGGCGGGCCCGGTGCGGACGACATCATCGGCGGTAGCAGCCAGACCCCGGGCGACCCGGCCGCGAAGGACGCCGCGGGGTACCCCGACGACGGCGACGTGATCGACGGCGGCGCCGGCGACGACGTCATCGCCGGGGACAACGCGACGATCGTCGACACCGCGGCGCTGCTGGATGCCGATGCGGTGATGGCCGGCCGGGGCATGACGGTCGGCCGCAGCGTCGGCCTGTTCGACCTCGGCTACGCGCCGGACCCGGCCAATGCCGGTGCCGACGTGATCGCCGGTGGGGACGCCGCCGACGTGATGTTCGGTCAGGGCGGTGACGACACCCTGCACGGCAACGCCGGGGACGACTACGCGGAGGGCGGGCCCGGTACCGACCAGGTGTACGGCGATGCCGGCGAGGACGACCTGGTCGGCGGTTCGCTGTACGCCGAGTCCGGCACCGGGCAGACGACCGCGGGCCAGCTCGACGCCGGCGACTTCCTCTACGGCGGAGGCGATGCCGATGTGGTGCTGGGCGACAACGGGGTGATCGACCGGGTCAACCAACCCACCGCCTCCACCCAGGGCCGGCCGGGCATGACCGAGCGCCACATCCAGGCCTTCGACCTCGACTTCGGCACCGATCCGACGCCGGACACCTCAGGCGACGACTATGCCGAGGGCAACGACGGCGCCGACGTGATCCACGGTCAGGGCGGCGACGACCGCCTGCTCGGGTATGCCGGTGACGACGAGGCCGAAGGCGGGCCGGGGCGTGACTGGATCGAGGGCAACGACGGCGACGACGACCTGATCGGCGGCAGTTCGGTGATCCTGGACGGGACCGCCGACGATGCCGCCCAGGGCCAGCGCGACACCGGCGACGTGGTGCTGGGCGGCGCCGGCGACGACCTCGTCACCGGCGACAACGCGGTCATCGCGCGGGTCGGCACCTTCAGCCCGCACCTGTTCCGGGTCGGCAGCGGCGGTGCGCTGGACACCCAGCGCTCGCTGCGGCTGCTCGACCTGCGGTGGGGCAGCGACTACCTGACCGCGCCCACCCGGCAGGTGGCGGGCGGCGACGAGCTCGCGGGCGGTGCCGGCGTCGACGCGGTGTTCGGTCAGGACGGCGACGACCTGATCTCCGGCGGGGCCGGCGACGACTACGCCGAGGGCAACGGCGGGTCCGACACCCTGTACGGCGATCGCACCTTCGACGATCTCGCCGTCACACCGGCCGCGCCGGCCGGCGGCTGGCCGGGCAGCCCGAGCGGCGAGCCGGACTCGTCGGTCCCCAACGGCCAGGACGACCTGATGGGCGGCAGTTCGACGCCGGCGTTCCGCGATGCGGCGGATCAGGTGCACGGTGACGGCGGAGCGGACGCGGTTCTCGGCGACAACGGAAGCCTGGTGCGCGATCTGCTGGATGCCGACGGTCAGTCGGTGGACACCGTCACGCAGGCCCAGGCGGCACCGACGCCGCTGAGCGAGCGGATCTACGCCAAGCGTTACGACCCGGCATCGCCGCTCCCGGCCGGCGCGGCAGTGGTGCGGCACGGGGCCGGCGGCACCGGTGTCGAGTTCTGCACCGACGGCCAGGCGACCTGCGAACCCGCCGGGGCCTACGGCGCCGACGACCTGTGGGGCGACGCCGGCCAGGACACCATCTACGGCCAGGACGGCGACGACCACCTCTACGGCGACACCGGTTCGGCCGCCAAGCCGATCGGAACGTCGATGGCCAGCGTGGACGACGGCGGCTCGATGCCGGCGGGCGTGCCCGCGGATGACGACCTGTACGGCGGCCTGGGCGACGACGTGATGTTCGGCGAGTACGGCGAGGACGCCATGGTCGGCGACCGCGGCGGCATCGTGGACGTCTACCAGGACGGCAGCAACCACTTCACCGTCGACCTGAACCAGGTACCGAAGATCCACTACGACGGCTTCCTGGCCGGCACCGTCACCCGCCAGGTCGACCTGCAGCACGTGGTCGCCGGGGACGAGTTCCTGCCCGGTGACGTGATCCCGCACCGCGGCGACCTGCAGGGCGGCGCCGACCGGATGCTCGGCGGGGTCGATCACGACGCCATGCACGGCGGGTTCGGCAACGACCTGATGAACGGCGGCAGCGGCGGAGACATCGTCTACGGCGACGACGGTGCCGACGTGCTGTGGGGCGGCAAGGGCTGCGACCAGAACGTAGACACCCTCGGATCGACGCCGGACTGCTACCCCGGCGGAACGTTCGACCCGAACGCCCGCGGCGACGACGACCGCATGGTCGACTACCTGTTCGGCGGCAAGGGCGCCCCGGACAGCGACACCCCTGCGATCGCCGGGGTGCTGGGTGCCGACGTACTCGACTGGCGCCCGCGGGGCAGCTACGGCGTGCCCGGCTCGACGACCTGCACGGCGGACCCGTGGCCGCAGACCGTCGGCAACGGCAAGAACGCGACGACCGTGGATCCGTGCAGCTGGTTCGTGATGACGGAGTTGGACAACGCCACCGACGACGACAACCAGCATCACCAGGGGATCGACTGGATCTACGGCGGCTGGGACCGGGACGTGCTGCAGGCGGACGTCGCCGACAACGGCCCGAACCAGGGCGACCGGCTGCTCGACTGGAACGGCGCGTACAACCTGTACACGCACTGCAACGCGGCCTACGGCGGCTTCAACGATGTCCGCCAGCACAGCCCGGCGATGCAGAGCTTCCTGCAGCAGTTCGCCTGGAGCACCGGCGCGGGCCAGACGGCCGACGACGTCACCACTCCGGGGACGTCGGCGTACGACGAGCTTGCCCTGGCCTACAACACCGACACCAAGGATCACGCGAGTGGCAAGGCGTTCCCCGGAACGCCGGGCCACTTCGACAGCCCGAACGCCTGCGCCCCGTAGCCCGGGGCGCAGGCGGGGGCCGCCGGGTGGTTGGCCAAGATCAGACCGATGAGCCGCGACGTGGGTGGCCGGTGCCGCCGGCGTCGATCCCGGGTCACCGGCCGCCGGGCGCCAGGGCGGTGGGCAGTTCTCGGGGCCGGACGGTGGAACCGGTCCGGGCCGCTTCGGCGATCGCCAGGGTGACGCGGAGGGATTCCAGCCCGTCCCGTCCGGTGACCAGCGGGCGCTCGGTCCCGTGGACCACACCGCAGAAGTTGGCCAGCTGGCGGACGAGCGGATCCTGCCGGGCCGGCGTCAGGAAGGTGGTCTGCAGGGGCTCCCACCAGGACTTGGTGGTGCCGTAGGTCTCCAGCCGCATGGTGGGGATGCTCAGCGAACCGTCCGTTCCGGCGATCACGTAGCAGTCCGTGTCGCGGGCGTGTGGATAGTCCGGGTTCTCCCGGGCGGTGTGCTCCCATGACCTCGAGCACACGGCCGTGTCGGACAGCGCGATGGTCGCCAGCGCTCCGCTCTCGAAGCGCATGGTGACCACGGCGGTGTCCTCGACCGGAAACCGCCGGACCGCCGAACTGCTCATCGCGTGGACCGATTCGACCTCGCCGCACAGCGCCCGCAGCAGGTCGACCTCGTGGATGAGGTTGATCAGGATGGGACCGCCGCCGGGGCCGGACCGCCACGGCGCCGAGTCGAAATAGCCGTCCGGCTTGTAGAACAGGATCGACGCGGTGACGGCGACGATCCGGCCCAGCGTGCCTGCCCGGATGAGGTCGCGCGCCACCGTCACGTACGGGCTGTGCCTGCGGTGGTGCCCGACGAGCAGCGGCACGCCCGAGGCGGCTGCGACCGCCACCATCTCCTGCGCGTCCTCGAGCGTGTCGGCCAGCGGCTTCTCCACCAGGGTGGGCAGCCCTGCGCCGATGCACGCCAGCGCGTGGTCCCGGTGGAATCGGTTCGGTGTCGCGATGATCGCCCCGAGCCCGGGCCCGGACGCTGCCCGCAGGGCGTCGGCGAGCGAGCCGAAGACCGGAGCGTCGAGGTCGGGTAGCGCGGCCCGCGCCGAAGCCGCCGGCTCCACCACGCCGGCGAGCTCACACTCCTCGCTGGCGGCCACCAACTCCAGGTGGCGCCGGCCGATCAGGCCCGCGCCGACCACCAGGATCCGCACGACAGACACGTCACGCCCTCACCGTCGCGATCGAGGCCCGACTGCCGCGACGCCGGTCATCGTAATGGCGGTGAACCCACTGGATGCCTCTGGTGGACGATCGGCCGCAGCGGTACGCTCGCCACCGTGAAGATCGTCAAAATTGAAACCATCGTGCCAGAGGGCGGAGCGAACCTGATCTTCGTGGCCGTCCACACAGACGAGGGCCTGGTCGGCTACGGGGACACCTATTACGCACCCGAGGCGGTGCGCGGATACGTCCACGGGTTCGCGGCACCGATGCTGCTGGGGCAGGACCCGCTGGCGATCGAACTGCACTGGCGCCGGCTGTACGAGCGCATCGCCCACATCGTCGGCAAGGGCGCGGAGATCCGCGGGCTGTCCGCGATCGACGTGGCGCTGTGGGACATCTTCGGGCAGTCGGTGGGCCTGCCGGTCTGGCAACTGCTCGGCGGCGCCGCCCGCGACCGGGTCAAGACCTACAACACCTGCGGCGGCCCCGGCTACGGCCGCCCCGGCAGGAGCTGGCAGAAGATCTCCGAGTCCGGTCAGTACGAGGACCTGGTCGGTTTCATGACCGACGCCGGAGCGCTCGCGGAGGACCTGCTCTCCGAGGGCTACGGCGGCATGAAGATCTGGCCGTTCGACCCGGTGGCGATCCGGCCGGGTGCCTGGAAGGACTGGCAGGAGATCATGTCCTGGGTCGGCGGCGAGCGCCCGCGGCTGGGTGGCCAGGAGATCACCCTGACCGACCTGAACGATGCGCTGGAGCCGGTGCGGAAGATCCGCGACGCGGTCGGCGACCGGATGGAGATCATGATCGAGGGGCACGGCTACTGGTCGCTGCCGGCCGCCAAGCGGATCGCCGGTGGGTTGGAGGAGTTCCGGCCCGCCTGGCTGGAGGATCTGATGCGCGCCGACGACGTCAGCGCCCTGGCAGCCCTGCAGGCCAGCACCACCATCCCGGTGCTGGTCAGCGAATATCTGACCACCCGCTACGAGTACAAGCCGGTGCTGGAACAGGGCGCATCGGACCACATCATGATCGACCCCACCTGGGCCGGTGGCATCACCGAGAGCAAGAAGATTTCCACCCTTGCGGAGGCATACCGGCGGCCGGTCTCCTATCACGACTGCACCGGCCCGTTCACCCTGTACGCCGGGGTGCACCTGGCCATCAACGCGACCAACGCCGTGTACCAGGAGTCGCTGCGGTCCTACCTGCGGGTGACGTACCCGACCTTCGTCACCGAGGTGCCCACGGTGGAGCAGGGGCACATCCTCGCCCCCACCTCCCCCGGTATCGGGACGGCGCTGCTGCCGGACGTCCGCTCCCGCGGGGACATCTCGGTGGTCGAGTCGACCGTCTGAGCGCGACCTCTCGTGGGGTGATTTGCCGGGCGGCGGCCACCCGGTCTTGTCCCGCCACGGGCATTGCTGGTAGGAATGACCAGCGCCGCAGTTAGTGGAACCGCAGTTTCAGTG
>DASSTH010000100.1:0-2551 GCA_035708025.1 Nakamurella sp.
AGGCCGGGGTCGCGCTGGTGTCCACCGGCCGCACCGCCGCCCTGCTGGCCGAGGCCGGCGTTCCGGTGACCGCGGTGGAGGACGTCACCGGGTTCCCGGAGATCCTGGACGGCAGGGTCAAGACATTGCACCCGGCGGTGCACGGTGGGCTGCTGGCCGACACCCGGCGTCCGGAGCACCTCGCCTCGGTGGCCGAGCTGGGCATCGAGCCATTCGACCTGCTGGTGGCCAACCTGTATCCGTTCCGGGACACCGTGCTGTCCGGAGCCGCACCGGACGAGTGCGTGGAGCAGATCGACATCGGCGGGCCGGCGATGATCCGCGCAGCCGCCAAGAACCATCCCAGCGTCGCCGTGGTCGTCGATCCGGCGTCGTACTCCGACGTGCTGGCCGCCGCTCACGCCGGAGGGTTCACGCTTGCGGAGCGAAAGGCATTGGCCGCCAAGGCGTTTGCGCACACGGCCTCCTACGACGTGACCGTCGCGTCCTGGATGGGCGGCGTGCTGGCGCCCGACCCGGCCGGCTGGCCCGGCTGGACCGGGGCCACCTGGGACCGCAGCGACGTGCTGCGCTACGGCGAGAACCCGCACCAGCGGGCGGCGTTGTACCGGCATTGGCGCGGCGGCCTGGCGACCGCGAAACAGTTACACGGCAAGGAGATGAGCTACAACAACTACGTCGACGCGGATGCCGCGTGGCGGGCCGCCGGGGCGTTCGCCGACCCGGCGGTGGCGATCATGAAGCACGCCAATCCCTGCGGCATCGCCGTCAGCCCCGGCGGGTCGGATGCCGCGGTCGCCGACGCGCATCGGCGGGCGCTGGCGTGTGATCCGGTGTCGGCGTTCGGTGGGGTGATCGCCGTCAACCGGACGGTGACGCTCCCGCTGGCCGAGCAGATCGCCGACGTGTTCACCGAAGTCGTGCTGGCGCCGGGCTTCGAGGACGACGCGCTGGCGGTGCTGACCCGTAAGAAGAACCTGCGGCTGCTGGTGATGCCGCCCGACGTGCGCGCCGACCCGTGGGAGTTCCGGGCCATCTCCGGCGGCATCCTGGCTCAGACCGTGGACGCGCTGGATGCGCCGGGCGATGACCCGGCCGGTTGGACGCTGGCCGCAGGCGATCCGGTGGACGAGTCGACCCTGGCGGATCTGGCCTTCGCCTGGCGAGCATGCCGATCCGTCAAGTCCAACGCGATCCTGCTCGCCCGGGACGCGGCCAGCGTTGGCATCGGGATGGGTCAGGTGAACCGGGTGGATTCCTGCCGGTTGGCGGTGTCCCGGGCCGGGGACCGTGCTTCCGGCGCGGTGGCGGCCTCTGACGCGTATTTCCCGTTCGCCGACGGCCCGCAGGTGCTGATCGAGGCCGGTGTGCGGGCGATCGTGCAGCCGGGCGGATCGGTGCGCGACGCGGAGACCGTGGAGGCCGTCGCGAAGGCGGGGGTCAGCATGTACTTCACAGGCACCCGGCACTTCCTGCACTAGGGCCGAGCGGCATCGCCCCACCGGGTTCCAGGCGTAGCGCGCTCTTCACGCGACACGCCGCGCCCGCCCGGCGTGTCGCGTGAACAATGTGCTACGCCCGGGGTGGTTGCGCCCGACGTGCCGGGTCGAGCGCCACCGGGAGCGGGGAAGGAGCGGCATGGGACTGGCTGAGAGCTCCTACCAGGGCGAGGACTTCACCGAAGTCGATCTGCAACAGGCCGTGCTGGAAGGGATCTCGTTCACCGACTGTGACTTTTCCGGAGCTTCGCTGGCGGGGTGCCGCAGCGTCCGGGCCGAGTTCACCGGCTGCCGGTTCTTCGGCACCGAGCTGTACGGATCCGAGCACCGGGCGAGCTCCTTCGTCGGCTGCACCTTCGAGCGGACCGCGTGGCATTCCTCGACCCTGACCGGATGCCGGCTCACCGGATCGACGTTCACCGACTGCCGGCTCGTGCCGATCACGCTGACCGAGTGCGATTTGACACTGACCTCGTTCGCCGGGGAGAAGCTGGCCGGTACCGACCTGTCCGGGCTCCGGCTGCGGGAGGCCAATCTGACCGGCACCGACCTGACCGCGTGTGACTTGCGCGGGTCCGACCTCGCCGGGGCCCGGGCTGCCGGGGCGGTGCTGGCCGGCGCCGATCTGCGCGGTGCCACGGCGGATGCCGGGTTCTGGGTGGGGGCTAAGCTTTCCGGAGCTCGGGTCGACGTCGAGCAGGCGGTGCGCTACGCGCTGGCTCACGGGTTGGTTCTGGCGGCCGAGGAGGAGCCTAGGTCCTGACCACGCGCCCTGTCCGGCGGCGAACGCCTTCGCGTCGCACTTGCCCGTGCGCTGTTACTTCAACCACCGGTGATCATCGCCGACGAACCTACCGCCAGCCTCGACCGCCAATGGGCAGACAGCGTCATCGGACTCCTACACGATGTGACAGTCCGGGGTTCCCCCGATTCCGTGGAGACTTGACTTGTAGGGATCTTGTTCCCGTCGCTCCCCGGGCAGGTGCCGGGCGGTGGTGCCCGGAGCCGGTGTCAAGGCTGGCCGGAGGCCACCCGTAGGGCTTGGCCTTGAC
>DASSTH010000101.1:0-8374 GCA_035708025.1 Nakamurella sp.
GCCAGCATGCCCAGCTCGGCGAGGAAGCGGACTCCCAGAAGCGCCATCATGGGCTCAGCGTAGAGGCGCGGGCGTGCCGGGGTGGGAGGCCTTGCGCCGGGTCAGCCCTTCTGCAGCTCCTCGGCGAGCATCACGATGATGCCGCTCGGGCCGCGGACATAGGTCAGCTTGTAGATGTCCCGGTAGTTCGCCACGCCGCGCAGGGGGTAGCAGCCGTGTCTCGCGGCGATCGCGAGTGCCTCGTCGAGATCGTCCACCGAGAAGGCCACGCGGTGCATGCCGATCTCGTTGGGCCGGGTGGGCTCGGTCTCGATCGCGTCGGGATGGAGGTACTCGAACAGTTCCAGACGTCCGGTGCCGTCCGGGGTTTGGAGCATGGCGATGTTCGCGTGGTTGCCGTCCAGGCCGACGGCGGTGTCGGTCCAGTCGCCACTCACGGTGTCCCGGCCCAGCACCGTCAGCCCGAGGTCGGTGAAGAATCGGATCGCCTCGTCCAGGTCGCGGACGGCTATGCCGACGTTCTCCAGCTTGATGGGCATGGTGCACAGTACCGACCGGTGACCGCCGGCCCGGAGATCGATCGGACTGCCAGCCGTGCGGGTCGCCCTACCGGCCACCGCGCAGTTCCCGGTAGTAGTACAGCATCGGCTGATCCTCGCCCGGGTCGGTGTTGGTGTAGCCGTGCCGTTCGTAGAAGCGGCGGGCGTCGGTGTCGCCGCCGTCGACGTTGATCTCCAGCAGTTCACCGCCGCGCTCCTGGGTGATCGCCTCGGCGGCGGCCAATAGCGCCGACCCGATGCCGCGTCCGCGCAGTTCCGGAACCACGTAGAGCTCATCGAGCAGGGCGACCGGCCCGGCGTACCAGACGTTCGGGCGCACCGTCAGCAGCGCGACCGCGACCGCCGGGTCGCCGACGAGTAGGGCGACCATCTGCGGGCCGGCGAGCAGGTTCCGCAGCCGCGTCGTGAGTACCCCCACGCCGGGCGTCGGGGTGTCGAACTCCCGGTTGAACGCGTCCAGCAGCCCGGCCACCGTTGCGGCATCCGCCGGCGCGGCGACTCGGGGGGCGGCATCCTGCGGCTGTTCCATGGCGCCAGTGTGCCGAAGCGCGGCCGGAGTGCGGACCACCGTTGCGGTCAGAACGTGGAGCGGGTCGACAGCCACTGCTGGGCCGCCAACGCATCGCCGATCACCGCGTCGTGCTGTGCGCGGTGTTGTCGCAGGTGCTCGGTGCGCTCGGCGCGGCGCTGCTCGAACCGCGGTCGGGCACGGTCCACCTTCTCCGGCGAGATGATCTCCAGTCGCTTGACCATCCAGCCCCGCTGCCGAACCATTTGCGCCTCGAGCAGTTCGGTGTACGGCAGGCTGGTGATGCTCAGCCAGGGGTGGGGCCGGCTTCGAGGCAGCCTGCGCAGCACCGCACGCAGGTCGTTGTCTTCGGCCCGCTCGGCGGTCCGCACCAGGTCCAGAACCCTGGCCTCGATGCCGCCGACCGTTCCCTGCATCTCCGCCGGGGCGTCCTGTACCTCCAGCCGGCAGAACGAGTCACCGCCGAACGCCAGCACCGTTGTAGGCACCACCGGCCGCAGACCGACCACCCGCAGCATCCGCTTGCGCACCAGGTTCCAGACGATCACCTCCACCAGGTTCGCGTAGCCGGTGGCGGCCGACACCCGCCCACCCGGCACCGCGACGGACTGCGCCGCATCGGGCGGCAACCACTCGGTCGCGAAGAGGTAGAACAGCGTCGACGTGCTCAGCTGCTCCGGGCTGCGCAACACCGCCCTAAGGTACCTTTTCGGGCGAACTGCCTCAGTCGGCGCGCGGCCGAACCAACAGCGCAGTCAGCGGGTGGAGAAGTCCACCAGCGAGCCGGTGGCCGGCACCAGCAGTGCCGTCAGCGGGTGGAGAAGGCCAGCAGCGAGCCGGTGGCCGGTGCCAGCAGTGCCGTCGGCGGGTGGCCGGTACGGCAGCCGCTTCAGCGGGTCGCCAGGGCCAGCAGTCCCGTCAGCGGGTGGCAAGTGCCAGCAGCGCCGTCACCGTGTTCCAGTTCCGCTGGGTCGAGCTCACACCCAGCCGGTCCCACGGCACCTTGAAATACGGTGACTTGCTGATCCCGTTCGGGCACCACAGGTAGAAGTGCCGGCCGCGGAAGGCATGCCGATCGCCGTCCGAGGGCAGCGCGGCGATGCGCTTCTCGATGTCCTGCACCTTGGCGGCCGGGGGATCCGCCGCCAGGAAGCCCAGCACGTGCCGTGCCGGATCGGGGGCGTCGTCGCCGAACGGGTCCGCCTCGATCGCGGCGGCCAGCTGGGCCGGGGTCCGCACGATGACGTCGGTGTGCAGACCCAGCACGTCCGCGATCGCCGATTCCACGGCCGGGCCCAGCTTGGTCGCCGGCAGCGGGCTGTCCAGCACCACGTTGCCGCTCTGCAGGTGGGTGACCACATCGCCGAAGCCCGCCTCGGTCAACGTGGTCCGCAGTTCGGCCATCGCGATCCGCTTGTGCGGGCCGAGGTTGACGCCACGCAGCAGGACGATGTGCCGGGCCATCTGCCTGTCCTCCGGGTCTGGTGGGGCCGGTACGCTGCCAGCGCGAGGGGCGGTAGCTCAGTCGGTTAGAGCAGCGGACTCATAATCCGCCAGGCGTGGGTTCGAGTCCCACCCGCCCCACCACGACCCCTCGGCCTAGCTCGCCCGTCGTTGCGGTGTCGATGCGGTGGCCGGACGCGGCGCGCGCTGTTGTCGGCGGTGGAGCGGACTGTCGGCTGGGTGGAGCGGAACGCGCCGTAGGAAGTCGCACCTCGATGCGCCCCGTGGCGCGGCGGCCTGCAGGAACGCTCCACCGTCCGTCATCGAGGTGCGAATTCCTACCGAACCACGCCTCTCATCGACCCGGACTCGGACCGAGTTATCCACATTCGGACCTCGGCGCCCGGCGTGGGTCGACGCGAATCACCCATCCTTGGTGCCGTGGACTGGGACGTCAGCAGGGCGATGGCCGGCAGCGGCCTGGTATCTCGCCAGCAGCACCCCGAACTGGCCCGCACGCTGCACACCCTGTGTGGACGGGGCGAATTGGTCACGGTGTTGCCGGGCATCTACACGCTGCCGCATCTCGCCGACGACCGGGAGATCCGGGCGGGGGCCGCATGCCTGCACGATCCGCGGGCCGTGATCACCGGCGACGCGGCCGCGGCGGCGAGCCTACTGGCCGGAGCTGACTCACGACACGGTGGAGGTCGCCGGGCGGCGCAGCACGCTGTCGCGTCCGGGATTCCGCTTCGTCAAACGATCGATTCCGCGCGAGCTGGTGATGCAGCGCGGCGGGATACGGCTGACCGTCCCGGCGCTGACGGCGCTGGACCAGGTGCCGCAGCGCGGAGGTGACGGCATCGACAGGGCGCTACGCAGCCGGATGGCCACGCTCGCCGGCATGCGGGAGGCGATCGCGTTGACCCCTGGACGGCGCGGTAACCGGGACCGCCGGATCATGCTGCTCGACTCCCGGGACGAGCCGTGGTCGGCCGCCGAACGGCTGGCGCATCGGATCCTGCGCGATGCGGGCATCACGGGCTGGAGCACCAACGTCCGGGTGGAATGCCCCGGCGGGGTGTACTACGTCGACATCGCCTTCCGGCACAGCCGGGTCGCCATCGAGATCGACGGCCGCGAATTTCACAGTGATCCGGACCAGTTCGCGCACGACCGGCACCGCGGCAACGAGTTATTGCTGGCCGGCAAGCTGATGCTGCACTTCACCTGGCGGATGCTCACCGAGCAGGCGGCGATGGTCGTAAGGACCACGCGGCGGGCGCTCGAACTGGGCGTGTGACGGTGGCCGCCGATGGCGGCGGTGTGGCGGGGGCACGCGCGGAAGGGGATGCGGCCGCGCGGCGGGTCGGCGGGGATGCGGGGCGCGAGAGGATGCCGCGCGCGGCCGGGGGTGCGAGCGACCGCTGACGCGACGGACGTCGCCGGTAGAAAATCGCACCTCGTTGCGCTCCTCTGAGCCGCGACCTGCAGGAATGGGCGCGTGGGGTTCATCGAGGTGCGAATTCCTACCGAGTCCCTGCACCGTCACGCGCGACCGAAACGCGACGGGACGGCAGTCCCCGTAGAAAATCGCACCTCGTTGCGCTTCTCCGAGCCGCGACCTGCAGGAATGGGCGCGTGGGGTTCATCGAGGTGCGAATTCCTACCGAGTTCCTGCACCGTTGTGCGCGACGGCGTCACGCAGCGTGACGCTGGGTCCACTGCCGGCTCGATCGGGTGAGCAGACCCCGGAGGCTGGCGCAACATCGGCCACAGGGTGCACAATGTCACCAGAAGCGACACGGTCGGCGCAGCGTCGGCCGACAACTGCACATGATGCGCACGGCGTGATTCACGATCTGGCCGCCGCAGCACCGCGTTGGGGAAGACGACGAGTGCGAGCGGGAGGTGGATGGTGGTCAGCCGTGGCGTTGTCTTCGTCCACTCGGCGCCGCCGGCGATATGCCCGCATGTCGAGTGGGCGTTGTCAGATGTCCTGGGCACGCGGGTGTCGCTGTCCTGGACAGAGCAGCCAGCCTCGCCCGGGCACCTCCGGGCGAGCGTGTCGTGGACCGGTGAGCCTGGTACCGGCGGGCGGCTGGCCGCCGCGTTGCGCAAGTGGCAGATGCTGCGCTTCGAGGTGACCGAGGACGCCAGCCCCGGCGCGGACGGTGAGCGAATCTGCTACCTGCCCGGGCGCGGGTTCTGGCGCGCGGCGATCTCCGCGTCCGGCGACGTCGTGCTGGGCGAGTCCCAGTTGCACCATCTGATGTCCACCGCTTCCGGAATGGACGACCTGCTCAGCAAGATCTCCGCCGCGCTCGGTGCCGATGTGGACGCCGAGCTGGAGCCGTACCGGCGGGCCGGCGACGGGACCGCGATCACCTGGCTGCACCAGGTCGGCTGACGCCGCGAGGACCTCGGGCTGCCGGCGAGCCGGCTGACGCCCACCCTGTGGCTGCAGCGTGTCGTCTCGCGACGCCCGGTCCGGCTGTCGCCGCAAGCGCGCCGACCCGATCACCTGGCCGCACCAAGTCGGTTGACGCCGCCCGGGCCGGCTGTCGCCGCAAGTCGCCTGACCCCGACCCTCCGGCTCTGGCGAGTCGTCCGGCGCCGACCGAGCCTCCCGCGGGCGCTCTGGCACGCTGGTGGTTGCGCGCGTCACGCCCGGCGATCCGCGTGCAACCCCGGTCGCGTCCGGGACGTCTGGGTCGTGGAGAGCGCAAGAGGTGATGGACATGAGCGGACGGCGGCTGACCGTCACTCTCGCCGTCGTGCTCGCCGTCCTGGTCGTGGTCGGTGCCGGAGCCGCCTTCGGGGTCGGCCGGGCGCAGCGGCTGGCGGGGCAGGCCAGCACGGAGGGCACCACCGCCGCCCCACCCAGCTCACCGGGCCAGCCGGCCGGCAGTACCGCCGGTGGGCAATCCTCGCCGTCACAGCCGACGGAGCAGCCGCCGGAGCAGTCATCGGACCAGTGGAGCCCCACATCGGAGGTGCAGGCGACCCCGCAGCCGAGCGCCTCGGAGCAACAAGGGCCGACGGCCAGCGCGGAGGAACCGGGCCTGCCGGATATCAGGATGTCCCCGCGCGTCCTGACCTCGGCCCGCGCCCAGGAGGTCGGCGACCTGCTGCAGCGGTATTTCGGTGCTATCAACCGGCACGACTACGACGCCTGGCTCACCACGGTCAGCCGCTCGCAGGCCACCCGCGGCCGGGACGACTGGGTCAACGACTACCGGACCACCAAGGACACCGACATCTACGTCTCCGACATCCAGGACGGCAACCCGCTGACGGTCCGAATGCAGTTCATGTCCCACCAGTCGGTCGAGCTGGCGCCGTCCGCGCTGCCGCTGCCCTGCGTGCGGTGGGACGTGACGTACCAGTTGGTGGACGAGGGCATCGGGCTTCGGGTCGGCAACTCCGCGGAGAAGCCGTCCATGGCGTCGTGCGCGTGACCGGCACCGATGGGGCCCGGCAGCGGAGGTCAACCGGCCGCCGGAAGCCGGACGACGGCCGCCGGAAGCCGGAAGACGGAAGACGGAAGCCGGAAGACGGCCGCCGGATGCAGGCCGCCGGATGCTGTAAGCCGTCCGACGGGCGCCGGAAGCCGTCCGACGGGCGCGCGAACCGCCGTGCCGCCCCCACCCGCGCGTGGGTGGCGCTGACCGCGGTGGTGGCCATGGCGGTCTCCGGCTGCGCGGGTGCCGGGGCCTCGTCGGAATCGGCGGTAACGGGAATTCCGGGGCGGACTCCGTCGACGGTGACGGTCGCTCCCGGACCGAGCACGTCGACGGTGACGGATGTCCCAGGCTCAGGCTCGTCGGCGATGGGTGCCCCGGGTTCGCCGCCCGTGCCGGGGACGCCAGGATCGGCCGGTGCCGGCGGGGCGGGCTCAGCCGGTGCCGGGACGGGCTCGTCCGGTCCCACGCCACCGGCCGCCTCGATGGCCACGCCGCCCTCCGGCGGCTCGCCGTCCACGACGGCTCCGGCGTCCGCGACGCGCTCGATCCCGCTCGGTTCGGTGCCGGCGGCAGGTTCCGGCACCGATGCGCCGTCACCGCTGACCACCGCCGGCGGTCCGCCCGCCACTCAGCCCGCCGGGTTGACCGTCACCGCGACGGACCGGGCGCGGGCCGCGAAGGTCGTCACCGGCATGTCGACCGCCGACAAGGCGGCCTCAGTCATCATGGCCGACTCCGGGCAGTTGATCGGGACCGGCCTGCTGTCCCAGTTCCATTTCGGCGGCGTGATCCTGATGGGCTCGCGGGGGATCGTGGAGGGCACCTCGGGCGGCACCCCGGAGCAGGTCGCCCAGCTGACGGCGGACCTGCGGCAGGAGGCGGCGGCGGACCCGACCGGGGCGCCGATCCTGATCGGCACCGACCAGGAGTACGGCGACGTGACCCGGCTGCAGCACGGGTTCACCACCTTCCCCGGCGCCGGCGTGCTGGCGGCCATCCCGGACACGGCGACCGCCGCCACGACCGTCCGTGCGGTGGCCGCGGCCGCCGCCCAGGAGATGCTGGCGGTGGGCGTCACCGTGGACTTCGCCCCGGTGTCGGACGTGCTGCCCTCCGACGGTTCGGCGTCGGCGATCGGCGACCGGTCATACGGCTCCGATCCACAGCGGGACGCCACGCTGGTCACCGCCGCCGTCACCGGCTACCAGTCCGGAGGGGTGGCCGCCGTGCTCAAGCACTTCCCGGGACTGGGGCGGGTGGCGACCGACACCCATCTGGCGCTGCCCAGCCTGCCGGTCGACTGCGAATCCTGGAACACGCACGAGGCCGTCCCGGTACGGGCCGGGATCAAGGCAGGTGCGGCGATGGTGATGACCGGCCACGTGCTGCTGCCGGCGGTCGGTGCTTCGCGGGTGCCGGCCAGCCTGTCGCCGACCGTGGTGGGCGACCTGCTGCGCGGTTCGGGAGCCGCCGGATGCAGCGGCCTGGGCTACCGCGGGGTCACCGTCACCGACTCGCTGCAGATGGCTCCGGTGGCGGACAGCTACAACTCCGCGCAGGCGGCGGTGATGGCGCTGAACGCCGGGCAGGATCTGCTGCTGATGCCGATGCGCCCGGATGCGGTGGTGGCCGGCATCGTGGACGCGGTCCAGTCCGGCGAGCTGGCCGCCTCCCGGCTGGACGACGCCGCGACGGCGGTGCTGGCTCTGCGGTTCGCCACCGCGCGAGTGACCCGCCCGCCGCTGTCGGTGGTGGACTCCCCGGCGCACCAGGCGCTGGCCGCGAAGGCCTGGGCCGCATCGGGGAGCTGAGCCGCGCGTCTACAGCGGGATGTTGCCGTGCGCGCCGCGGCCGGCCGGCGCTGACGCCAGCGCCTCCGCCACCCGCCGTCGGGTCGCCTCCGGGGCGATCACCTCGTCGACCACGCCGATCTCCACCGCACGGGCCACGCCGCCGGCGATCTTCTCGTGCTCCTCGGCGAGCTGGGCGTGCAGCGTCTCGCGCTCGTCGTCGGGCGCGGCGGCCAGCTTGCGCCGGTGCAGGATGCCCACCGCGGCCCGGGCGCCCATCACGGCGATCTCGGCATCCGGCCAGGCGAACACCGCCGTCGCGCCCAGCGCCTTGGAGTTCATCGCGATGTAGGCGCCGCCGAACGCCTTGCGGGTCACCAGAGTGACGCGGGGGACGACCGCCTCCGCGAACGCGTGCAGCAGTTTGGCGCCGCGGCGCACCACACCGTCCCACTCCTGGCCGACGCCCGGCAGGTAGCCCGGGACGTCCACGATCACCAGCAGCGGGATCCCGAAGGCGTCACACAGCCGGACGAACCGGCTGGCCTTCTCCGCGGAGGTCGAGTCCAGGCAGCCGCCCAGCCG
>DASSTH010000102.1:0-12085 GCA_035708025.1 Nakamurella sp.
GGGGGCGGGGGTTGCCACACCGGCGGCTCGGCGTCGAATCCGGCCGGCACGGTGGGGCGGCCGGCTGGGTCGTTCGGGAACTGCTCCGGAGTGGGCCGGTCGGCCTCCGAATCCGGCGGCGCCAGCACCGGGGCGGCGCTGTCCACCATGGCGCGGACCTGGTCCAGGTGCTCGGCCAGCCGGGCCAGTTGGCCGTGCAGTTCGGCGCGCAGCTCGGTGAGCGACCGGACGGCGGCGTCGGCGTCCGCCACCCGTTGCTGCGACTCGGCCGCGGCCCGGGACACCACCGCCTCGGCATGCTCGGTGGCCGAGGCCACCAGCCGCTGCGCATGCTCGGTCGCCCGGTCGATGCGGGCGGCGGCGTCCGCGCGGGACAACTGCTCCGCCTCGGTGATCGCCCGGTGCGCCTCGCTGCGCCGGGCGTTGATCGCCAGGGAGAAGTCCTCCTCCTGCTCGGCGCGCCGCGCGGCGGCCTCGGCGTCCAGCCGCTGGGCCAGCTCTTGCGCCTCCCGAACCACTCGCTCCGCCTCGGCCGCCGCCGCCGCGGTGAGCTGCGCGCTCTCCTCCCTGGCCTGCGCCCGGGTCGCCTCCGCCTCCGCGGTGGCCTCCGCGATCAGGTCGGTGATCTGCTCGGCCAGCTGGGCGCGGGTGCGGTCCCGCTCGGCGTCGAAGGCGGCCCGCGCCTCGGCCAGTTCGGTCAGCTGCGCCTGCAGCGCGCTGCGCATGGCCGCCGCCTCGTCCTCGGCCTTGGCCCGCAGGTCGGCGGTCTCGTGGTCGACGCGCTCGCGCACCTCGGCCGCATACGCGTCCGCGGTGGACCGGGTCTCGGCCGCCTCCTCCTCGGCGATCCGGATCATCCGCTGCATCCGGTCGGACAGCCCCGACATGGACATCGGCTCCAGCGCCTGCCGGTCCAGCTGCGCCCGCAGCGCGTCCGCCTCCGCCTGGGTGGTGGACAGCTGGGCGGCCAGCTCGGCCAGCCGCTGCGAGGTGGCGTCCCGGTTGGCGGTGGCGATGCGCAGGTCGTACTCGAGCTTCTCGATGTGCGCGGTCACCTGGTCCGGTGAGTAGCCACGCCGGACGATCTCGAACGGGACCGGGGGCGGCAGCCATTCACTCGACGTCATGGCGCCATCGTCCCATCACCGAGGGCGTTGTGTCGGGAGGCGCCGCGGGCGAAGCCATCCTGATCGGACGCCGCGGCGGATCCCCTCTCCGGGCCACCCGGACCCGCCTGCACCAGCTCGACCAGCACCCCGCCGGCGTCCTTGGGGTGCACGAAGTTGATCAACGACCCGGCGGGGCCCCGGCGTGGCTCCGGGTAGAGCAACCGGACTCCGCGCCGGCGCAGGGCATCGGCGGCGGCGCGCACGTCGGGCACCCGGTAGGCCAGCTGCTGCAACCCCGGGCCGCTGCGGTCCAGGAACTTCGCGATGGTGCTGTCCGGCCCCGCGGGTGCGATCAGCTGGATCCGGGCGCCGTCGCCGAAGGCGATCATCGCCTCGTCGATCTGCTGCTCGTCGTTGTGCTCGGTGTGCTCCAGCACCCCGCCGAGGGTGCCGGTGTGGAACTCGATCGCCGCCGGCAGGTCGGGCACCGCGATGCCGACATGGTCGACGGCCAGGATCTCCAGGGCGGCCAGCTGATCCATGACAGCCACCGTAGCGCCGCGGCGCTGCGCTAGCGTTTGAGTATGACCAGCACAGTGATCGTGGCGGGGGCGCGAACCCCCATCGGCCGGATGTCCGGGGCGCTCGGGACGGTCAGCGCGACCGACTTGGGTGGGGTCGCCATCCGCGGTGCGTTGCGGCGTGCCGGGGTGCAGCCCGCCGACATCCAGTACGTGATCATGGGGCAGGTCTTGCAGGCCGGCTGCGGCCAGATCACCGCCCGGCAGGCGGCGGTGGCCGGCGGGATCGGGATGGACGTCCCGGCCCTGACGGTGAACAAGGTCTGCCTGTCCGGCCTGGATGCGATCGCGCTGGCCGACCAGCTGATCCGGGCGGGTGAGTTCACCACGGTGGTGGCCGGCGGCATGGAGTCGATGACGCTGGCCCCGCACCTGCTGCCGCGCTCCCGGGCCGGTTTCCGCTACGGCGACGTGACCCTGCTCGACCACATGGCCTACGACGGGCTGTGGGACGTGTTCACCGACGTGGCCATGGGCGAACTCACCGAGAAGGCCAACACCGACCCGCAGCTGACCAGGGCCGAGCAGGACGCGTTCGCCGCCCGGTCGCACCAGCGGGCCGCCGCCGCGGTGGCCTCCGGGGTGATGGCGCAGGAGATCGAACCGGTCGTCGTCCCCGGCCGCAAGGGAGCGGTGACGGTCGAGACGGACGAGGGCATCCGCCCGGAGACCACCGTCGAGTCGCTGGCGGCCCTGCGGCCCGCGTTCCGCGCGGATGGCACCATCACCGCCGGCTCCGCCTCGCAGATCTCCGACGGCGCGTGCGCCGTGGTGGTGATGGAGCGCGCCGAGGCCGAGCGTCGCGGGCTGCCCTGGCTGGCCGAGATCGGGGCGCACGGCGTGGTGGCCGGTCCGGACTCCAGCCTGCAGATGCAGCCGGCCAACGCCATCCGGGCGGCTTGCGCCAAGGCCGGCATCAGCCCGGCCGACCTGGACCTGGTGGAGATCAACGAGGCGTTCGCGGCCGTCGGCATCGCATCGGCCCGCTCGTTGGGCATCAGCGAGGACATCGTCAACGTCAACGGCGGCGCCATCGCCCTGGGCCACCCCATCGGCATGTCCGGCGCCCGGCTGGTGCTGCACCTGGCCATGGAGCTGCGCCGCCGCGGCGGGGGGACCGGCGCGGCCGCGTTGTGCGGCGGCGGGGGACAGGGCGACGCGCTGATCGTCACCGTGCCGGCAGCGGCCTGAGCCGGCGGTGCCAGCCGACCCGGCTGCGGCGCCGGCCGACCCGACCGCGGCGCCGGCTGACCCGACCGCGTCACCGGCCGACCCGCTCGCGGCGTCGGCCGACCCGGCTGCGGATCCTGCCGGATCCGCGTCCGCGGCGGCACCGCCCGATCGACCGGCGCCGTCGATGGCGTCGGTGACAGTGCCGGTGACGGTGCCCGGTCCCACTGCCGGTGAGCTGGTGGCGGCCGCCCGGGCCGGCGGGGTGCGGGCCATCGCCCGGCTGCTCAGCCGGGTGGAGCGGGGCGGGGCGTCCGCCGCCGAGGTCGCCGCCGCGCTCACCGGGCTGGCGCGGGACGCCGAGGTCATCGGGATCACCGGCGCCCCGGGGGCCGGCAAGTCCACCCTGACCGCTGCGCTGCTGCGCGAGCTGCGGGCGGGCACCGGCGACCGGCCGGCGCGCACCGTCGCCGTGCTCGCGGTCGACCCGTCCAGCCCGTTCAGCGGCGGGGCCCTGCTGGGCGACCGGGTGCGGATGGCGGACCACGTCACCGATGCCGGGGTGTTCATCCGATCGATGTCCTCCCGCGGGCATCTCGGCGGGCTGTCGGCGGCCACCCCGGCGGCGGTGGACCTGATGGCCGCGCTGGGGTTCGACGTGGTGATCATCGAAACCGTCGGGGTCGGGCAGAGCGAGGTCGACGTGATGCACCTGGCCGACACCGTGGCGGTGGTGCTGGCGCCGGGCATGGGTGACGGGGTGCAGGCGGCGAAGGCCGGGATCATGGAGATCGCCGACCTGCTGGTGGTGAACAAGGCCGATCACGAGGGCGCGGCCGCGACCATCCGGGAGCTGAAGGGGATGGTCGCCCTGGGGCGCTCCGGTACCGCCGGACCCGGGTCGTGGCGGATCCCGGTGCTGAGCACCGTGGCGACCGCCGGCACGGGCGTGCCGGAGCTGGTCGCGGCGCTGGCCGAACACCGGGGGTACCTACAGCGCAGCGGCGAACTGGCCGAGCGCCGGCGGCGGCGGGCCGGCGCCGCGGTGGAAGCGGTGGTGCTGGAACGGATCCGGCGCGTGCTGTCCGGCCCGGGTGGCCAGGCGCAGCTCGCCGCCGCGGCCGGCGAGGTGACGGCCGGCCGCACCGACCACCACCGGGCGGCCCAGGACGTCCTCGACTGGCTGCGGGCGCCGGCCGGCTGAAACCCGTTGCGGCCGGCCGATGGTGCGCCGGCGCGTGCACTCGGCCGGACGCCTCGAGCGAGAGCCGCGCCCGCCGGCATCGAGGATCCACGTCACGGCCCGGTAAGTTGGTCCCACGTGACTGACACCATCACGGTCCGCGGGCTGGTCAAGCGCTACGGGGCGCTCACCGCGGTGGACGGCATCGACCTGACCGTGTCCGAGGGCGAGTTCTTCGGCATCCTCGGGCCGAACGGCGCGGGCAAGACCACCACGCTGGAGATCGTCGAGGGCCTGCGGGAACCCGATGCCGGCGAGGTGCGGGTGCTGGGGATGCCGTCCTGGCCGCGCAACCCGGCGCTGCTGCCGCGCATCGGCGTGCAGTTGCAGGCCACGTCGTTCTTCGAACGGCTCACCGCGGTGGAGCAGCTGTCCACCTTCGCCGCGCTGTACGGGGTGGGACAGCGCCGGGTGGACGAGATGCTGGAGCTGGTGGGGTTGACGGACAAGGCGGCGACCCGCGCCGACAAGCTGTCCGGCGGGCAGGCCCAGCGGCTGTCCATCGCCTGCGCGCTGGTGCACGACCCGGACCTGGTGTTCCTGGACGAGCCGACCACCGGGCTCGACCCGCAGGCCCGGCGGAACCTGTGGGACCTGTTGCGGCAGATCAACTCCCGCGGCCGGACGGTGGTCCTGACGACGCATTTCATGGACGAGGCGGAGGTGTTGTGCGACCGGGTGGCCATCATGGACAGCGGGCGGATCCTGCAGCAGGGGCCGCCGGCAGCGCTGATCCGGGCGCTGGACGCGCCGGTGCGGATCTCGGTGGAGCGCGGGGCGCTGGACGCCGAGTCGGCGCGCGCGTTGCCCGGGGCGGAGCGGGTGGAAACCGACCCCGCCTCGGTAGTGATCACCACCCGCACTCCCGCGCCGGTGCTGTCGGCACTGGCCGAGGCGGACGCGCTGGCCGGGCTGCAGGTGCGCGGCGCCACCCTGGAGGACCTGTTCCTGTCGCTGACCGGCCGGGAGTACCGGGCATGAGGGCGTTCACCGCGTTGGCCGTGGCGATGGCCAAGGGATTCGTCCGCGACCGGATGACGGTGTTCTTCACCGTGCTGTTCCCGATCTTCTTCATCGTGGTCTTCGGATTCGTGTTCGCCGGCAACGGTTCCTCCCGGCAGACGGTCATCGCGGTCGGATCCGTGCCGGTGGTCGACCAGCTGCCGTCCGATGCCCGCGCCGGCATCGACGACGTGCTGGAACTGCGGCACTCCGACGACCTGGAGGCCGCCCTCCAGCAGGTGCGGTCCGGAGACGTGGCGGCCGCGGTCGAGCAACGCGGGCAGACCATCGAGCTGCACTACTCGCAGACCGATCAGGTCGCCGCGGCGACCGTGCGCGGGGTGTTCGGCTCGTTGGTCAACTCGGCGAACCTGGCCGCCACCGGGCAGCCGCCGACGTACACCATCACGTCCAGCCAGGTGGAGGACACCTCGCTGAAGGCGATCCAGTTCATCGCCCCCGGGATGATCGCCTACGGGGTCGCCGTCGGAGCCACGTTCGGCGCGGCGATGACGCTGATCAGCTGGCGGGACAAGCGGGTGATGCGCCGGTTGCAGCTGGCGCCGGTATCCACCTGGTCGGTGGTGCTCAGCCGGGTGGTGGTGTCGCTGGTGGTCGCGCTGGTCCAGCTGGCGATCTTCATCGGGGTGTCGATGCTGCCCGGGCTGGGCCTGAAGCTCACCTCATCCTGGTGGATGTCGGTCCCGCTGGTGCTCGCCGGCACGTTGTCGTTCCTGGCGATCGGGCTGTTCGTGGGCGCGGTGTGCAAGACCGCGGAGGGTGGTTCCGGATTGGCGAACCTGATCACCCTGCCGATGTCCTTCCTGTCCGGGGCGTTCATCCCGCTGCAGGTGGCGCCGGCCTGGATATCCGTGGCGGCCAAGCTGTTGCCGCTGGGCTACCTGGTGGCCGGGCTGCAGGACGTGATGGTGCGCGGTCAGGGGCCCTCCGCGGCGCTGCTGCCGATCGGCATCCTGCTCGCGTTCACCGTGGTGGTGACGGCGGTCTCCACCAAGCTGTTTCGCTGGGACGCCGTCTGAGTGTTCGGGTGAGCAGCGGGAAACCCCTTGCGTCCTGCAGAGTGCGGGTAATGACGCGCACTCTGCAGGACGAAACGCAACGCCCTGCCGGGCCGGGTCAGTCCAGCACGGCCGCCCGTACGCACATCACGTCCGGCAGGTGCTCGGCGATCTGCGTCCAGCTCTCGCCCTCGTCGGCGGAGGCGTACACGGTGCCGTCCCGGGCGCCCAGGTACAGCCCGGCGGGGTCGGCGTTGTCGGTGACGAAGGCATCCCGCATCACCCCGACGTAGAAGTCGCCGGGCAGGCCGGTGGCGCAGTCCCGCCAGGTGGCTCCCGCGTCGTCGGACCGCCACACCGCCGCCTTGGCCCCCGGTGGCTTGCGGTCGCCGTCCGCGACCAGCGGGAACACGTACACGGTGTCCGGGCGGTGCGGGTGCACCACGATCGAGAATCCGAAGTCGCTGGGTAGCCCCTCGGCGATCGAGGTCCAGCTGTCGCCGCCGTCGTCCGAGCGGTACACGCCGTGGTGGTTCTGCGCGAACAGCCGCTCCGGACGGTCCGGATGCATGGCCACCTTGTGCACGCACTGGCCGAACTCCGGCCAGGGGTCCGGCAGGAAGTACGCCTTGATCCCCTGGTTGCGCGGGATCCAGCTGGCCCCGCCGTCCTCGGTGCGGTACACCCCGCCGGTGGACATCGCCACCGTCATCCGCCGGCCGTCGGTGGGATGCGGCACCACGGTGTGGATCGCCTGCCCGCCATACCCGCCGCTCCACTGCGTGCGGTGCGGGTGGTCCCACAGCGCGCGCACCATCTCGAAGGTGCGGCCGCCGTCCGCCGAGCGGAACAGCGCGGACGGCTGGGTCCCGGCGTACACCACCTCGGGCTCGTCGGCCCGGCCGGGTGCCAGTTGCCAGACCTGTTCCAGCGCCGAACCGGTGTCCTGCGGGAAACGGATCGCCCCGTCCGGGGTCTCGGTCCAGGTGCGACCGAGGTCCTCCGAGCGCCACACCTGCGGACCCCAGTGCTCGCTCATGGCACCGGTCAGCAGGACCGGCGTGGCGGGCCGGGTGTCGATGCAGGCCGCGTAGACCGCGTTCATCGGGAAGTACGGCTTGTCCCACTGCCAGTGCCGGCGCTCGGCGTCGGACCGGCCGACCCACAGCCCCTTGCGGGTGCCGGCCAGCACGATCGCTTCGGTCATGAGGTGCCTCCTTGAGCGGCTGGTGGCGGGCGAACGAGCAGCCGGGTCCGCTGGGCAGCGGACGGGCGTCCGGCCGACCGTATGTTCCTACTAGGAATAGTCGGTAGGGTAGGGCCGTGCCCGCCGCGCTGTCAACGACGTCCCAGGCCCTGCTGGGCCTGTTGGCGTTCGATGCCGCCACCGGCGAGAGCGGGCTGACCGGGTACGAAGTCAAGCAGCGCGCGGACCGCACGCTGCGCTTCTACTGGACGTCCCCGGCGATGAGCCAGATCTACACCGAACTGGCCGGCCTGGAACGGCTCGGGCTGGTGGACGGAACGGACGAGCAGCAGGGCCGGCGCACTGTGCGCCGCTACCGCATCAACCCGGCCGGCCGGGCGGAGCTGACCAGCTGGCTCGCCGATTCCCCGGTCTCGTTCCCGGTGCTGAAGCATCCGGTCGCGCTGCGGCTGCTGATGGGCGCCCTGATGGACCCGCGCGCGGTGACCGGCATGCTGCTGGACTACGCCGAGAGCCTGGCCGCCCGCCGGGCCGAACTCGCCGCGGTGCGGGACATGCTCGGCGACCGCGCCGAGGTGCGCTACCCGGCGATGGTGGCCGACTGGGGCCTGGCGTACTACGACGCCGAGGCGGCCATCACCCGGCAGTTGCTGCAACGGGTCGCGGACGAGTCGGCACCCGGCGGCGGACCGGCGGCGGGCGAGTCGGTATCCGCCGACGGACCCGAGGCGGGCGAGTGGGTGCCCGGCGGCGGACCGGTGGCGGTCGACCACCCCGGTGGCTGACCGCCCGCCGGTTCGCGTGCCCGGCGGGCGATCAGCCGGCGCGGGCTAGGCCGCCGTCTGCCTGCCGACCGGGAACGTCGGGCCGAACTCGAGTTGACCCAGCCGGTAGATGAACGCGGCCGCCGCCTGCCGGGTGGTCACCGCGGTCGGGCGGAACGTGCCGTCGGAGTAGCCGTTGATCAGGCCGTTGTCGGCGCCGAACTGGATGTCCCCGGAGAACGGGTTGCTCTGCGGCACGTCCGAGAAGTCCGTCGCGGCCGGCGGGGCATCCCCGGTCACCGGGTCGATGTCATTGGACAGTTGGTAATGCCGCCACAGGTAGGCCGCGGCCGCCTGCCTGGTGACCGGATCCGTCGGCCCGAAGGTCCCATCGGTGTAGCCGCGGATCACGCCGGCACCGGCCAGCCCGCTGATGGCGGCGCAGAACGGGCTGGCATCCGGCACGTCCGGGAACGGGCTGTGTCCGGGGAACGCCTCGGTGTCGCACGGTCCGCTGATGCCGTTGATCCGGCCGAGGAGTGCGGCGAACACCTGCCGGGACACCACCCGGGTGGGTTGGAACGTCCCGTCGCCATAGCCGTCGATGATTCCGCCGCTGGCCAGCACGCAGATGTTGGCGCGGAAGGTCGAGGTCGCCGGTACGTCCGGGAAGCCGCAGCCGATCGGGATCGCGATGACCTGCCCGCCGCCCGTCGCGGACGGCAGGGTCGAGCCGACGGTGACGTACGCGAACCCCTCCCGCAGCACGATCCCGTACGGGGCGAACAGCCCCGCCGCGACGACCTGGTAATCCGAGACGTCATCGCCACCCCCGGGCGGGATCGCCACGACCGCGCCGATCGGCCCGTTCAGCAGGCCGTGCTGGGCGATCTCCACCGCGTACAGCG
Source organism: Nakamurella sp. (assembly GCA_035708025.1). GTDB lineage: Bacteria > Actinomycetota > Actinomycetes > Mycobacteriales > Nakamurellaceae > Nakamurella. The sequence continues at coordinate 9,004 of DASSTH010000102.1, forward strand.
TGCCGTCCTGGGCGAACGCCAGGTCGGTGACGTTGGTCAGGCCGGAGGCGTAGACGCTGACCGTCGGGTCGCCGGTGTCCGGGATGTGCACCCGGTAGATCGATGCGGCGCCCTCGCAGAACGGGAAGCCGGTCAGTTCGCTGACGTACAGGTCGCCGTCGGGTCCGCGCACCACCGAGGTCGGCACCGGCTGCGCCGGCGCGTCGGTCGGCGGGCACGTCGTGGTGGTCGACGGGAACGTCGTCACCAGACTGACGACTCCATCGGTGACGGCGAGCAGGTCGTTGCCGCCGGCGTCCACCACGTACGAGCCGTCATCCTTCGCCAACAGGGCGTTCGGATTGGAGTCGGGAGCGTCCTCCGGCGGCGCCGGATTGTTCTCCCCCTCGAACCCGGCGATGTCCACGCTGCCCAGGACGGTGCCGTCACTCGTGGTGACCGAGAGCGTCCCCAGGTTCACCAATGGATCGGAGTCCGCCTGCAGCGTCGCGCGGTTCGCCGGATCGGAGCCGAGCCCGACGGTGAAACCGATCTCTCCGCTGGGTCCCACGACCACATCGGACGGCCCGACGGCCTGACCGCCCGGCGGCACTTGACCACCCTGCGTCGGCACTTGCGGAGCCAGGGACGGCAGGTCCGTCAGGACCCGCTGCTGGCTACCGTCCGTGCCGATCTTGGTGATCGCCCCGCTGAGCCCGAAGCACGTCTGGACCTCCGGGTCGTCGTCCGAGGGCACGCACTGCGAGTGGTCCGCGCCGCCGTCGCCGCCGTGGCCGGACTCCGCCACGAACAGGTTCCCGTCGCTGTCGAAGGCCATCTGGCGGGGATTGTCCAGTCCGGTGGCGATGACCGGATAGGGCCCGATGCTGTCCGATCCGTCGGCCGGCGCGGCCGCCCCGGCGGCCGGGGCGATGAGCAACGCCGCCACCGTACTGGCCGCCCCCACCAGCGCCACCCTGCGGGCCGCCGCCGTGATCCGGGATCCGTGTCCTGCCATGCCGTGCCTCCGTCGTTGATAAGCGGCAGGTGTCCGTGCGGGCACGCTGCCGCCGACTTGCACCCCGACGATGACCATCACCTTGCGCGCACCGCACTCCGGCCGCGACCGGAACGACGGGACGTACAGCGACCCGGCCTGGCGGCCGGAAACCGGGCCCGGCGAGGCCGAATCCGCCGGTGCTATCGGATCAATCGCTCAGAGGTACCTATCGACGTGGGGGCGACGAAGCCGGGGAAATGTGACGAGACTCACGAGCGGGAGGGGTCCGGTCAGGCGAAGTCGCCGGCGGCGCGGCGCACCTTGGTGAGCAATGCCGACAGCTGCCCGGCGTCCGCCTCGTGCAGGCCGATCAACCCGAACCGGGCCGCCATCACCGCATCCGTGGCGGCGGAAAGCCGGTCGCGTCCCGCCGGAGTGATCTCCACCAGCGTGGTCCGCCGGTCCGACGGGTGGGGCAACCGGCGGGCCAACCCGTCCGTCTCCAGCCGGTCGACGATGTTGGTGATGGACGTCGGGTGCAATTGCAGCCGCTCGCCCATCATGCGCATCGGCAGCGAGCCCCGGCGGGAGAACGAGAGCAGCACCAGCGCCTCGTAGCGGGCGAACGTCAGGCCGTGCGGCTTGAGCGCCTCGTCGACCGCGGCCTGCAGGATCTGCTGCACCCGCATCACGTTGGTCACCGCGGCCATCGCCCAGTTCTCGCCGATCCGCTCGGACCAGGTCTGCGCGGCCTTGGCGATCGGGTCGAAGGGCAGCGCGGGCGCGGTGGCATTCGCCCTCATCGACGTCCCCTGCTGTTCGCGCCGGCACTCATCGCTCGACCGTAGCAAGGCGGGCCGCCGCCGCGGACGGTGGGACATCCGACAGTCGGATATCCTTGCATGTACCCATCGAATGCCCGTACCGGGCAGCCGCCGCGACCCGGGGCCGCCCGCGCCCGAGAAGGCGGTACCGCCATGACCAGCAGCGAGCCCACCACCCGATCCGGCGGTGCTTCGGGACCCGCCGCCGTCGATCCGTCCGACATCGAGGCCGGCCGCCGCCGCTGGCAGCAGCGGTACGACGCCGCCGAGGCGGCCGGGCGGATCCGGGACGCCGATTTCACCACGCTGTCCGGGATGGAGGTCGACCCGGTGTACGGGCCCCGCCCCGGCGACACCGTCACCGGCTTCGAGCGCATCGGCTGGCCGGGGGAGTTCCCGTTCACCCGCGGGCTGTACCCGACGGGCTACCGGGGCAAGCCGTGGACCATCCGCCAGTTCGCCGGATTCGGCAACGCCACCGACACCAACGCCCGGTACAAGATGATCCTGGCCGAGGGCGGGCACGGGCTCTCGGTGGCCTTCGACATGCCCACCCTGATGGGCCGCGACTCCGACGACCCGCGTTCCCTCGGCGAGGTGGGGCACTGCGGGGTCGCCATCGACTCCGCCGCCGACATGGACGTGCTCTTCGACGGCATCGACCTGGCATCGGTGACGACGTCCATGACCATCTCCGGCCCTGCGGTGCCGGTGTTCTGCATGTACCTGGTGGCCGCTGAAAGACAAGGTGCGGCAGTCCGATCGCTGGACGGCACGCTGCAGACCGACATCTTCAAGGAGTACATCGCCCAGAAGGAGTGGCTGTTCGCGCCGGAACCGCACCTGCGGCTGATCGGCGACCTGATGCAGTACTGCACGGATAACATCCCGGCGTACAAGCCGCTGTCGGTATCCGGCTACCACATCCGGGAGGCCGGATCCACCGCCGCGCAGGAGTTGGCCTACACGCTGGCCGACGGCTTCGGCTACGTCGAGCTCGGGCTGTCCCGCGGGATGGACGTCAACACCTTCACACCCGGGCTGTCGTTCTTCTTCGACTCCCACCTCGACTTCTTCGAGGAGATCGCGAAGTTCCGTGCGGCGCGGCGCATCTGGGCGCGCTGGATGCGTGACGTGTACGGCGCCACCGAGCCCCGGGCGCAGTGGCTACGCTTCCACACCCAGACCGCCGGGGTGTCGCTGACCGCGCAGCAGCCGGTCAACAACGTCGTGCGTACCGCCATCGAGGCGCTCGCCGCGGTCCTCGGCGGCACCAATT
>DASSTH010000103.1:0-11245 GCA_035708025.1 Nakamurella sp.
ATGGGCCCGCGGGCGAGCTCACCGAGGCGCTGCTGGACCACCCGGCGGTCCGGGTGGTCAGTCTCACCGGCTCGACGCAGGTCGGACGGCACGTCATGGAACTCGCCGCCCGGCGCATCGTGCGACCGCTGCTCGAACTGGGTGGGGACGCGCCGTTCCTGGTGTTCGCCGATGCCGATCTGGACGCCGCGATCGAGGGCGCCATGGTGGCGAAGTTCCGCAACAACGGGCAGTCCTGCATCGCAGCCAACCGGTTCCTGGTCCAGCAGGAGGTGGTCGAGGAGTTCACCGCCCGGCTGGCCGCTGCCGTGGACGCCATGACCATGGGCCGCCCCACCGGCGACCCGGTGCCGGACCTGGGACCGCTGATCGATGCCGACGCCGTCGGACGCCTGTCCCGGATCACCGGAGAAGCGGAAGCGGCCGGCGCCCGCCGGGTGACGCGGGCCTTCGAGTTGCCCGAGCACGGTTGCTTCGCCGCGCCCGCGGTGTTCGACCAGGTACCCGACGGCATCGCGTTGTCCTGCAGCGAGGTATTCGGTCCGGTGGCCGGCATCTTCGCCTTCGGCGACGAGGCGGAAGCGCTGGCGCGGGCCAACGACACCGAGATGGGGCTTGCCGGATACCTGTACACCCGCGACCTGGGACGCGCCTGGCGGGTGGCGGAGCAGTTGGAGTGCGGGATCGTCGGCTGCAACGAGCCGCTGCCGTCCGCGGCGTTCGCGCCGATGGGTGGGATCAAGCAGAGCGGCCTCGGACGCGAGGGAGCGGCCGCCGGCCTGCAGGAGTTCTGCGACACCCGGTACCTGAGCTGGGGATGGTGAGGATGGCGGTCGACGGCGACGCCGGTTCTGTGGATGTGCTCATCGTCGAGAACGTCGACGACGAGCCCTTCCGGTCGCCGGACCTCGGTTGGCGGGTACGTCGGGACCCCGATCTGTGGAGCCAGCCGGAGCGACTGTTGGCTGCGGTGGGCAGGTGCCGGGCACTGGTGGTGCGCAACCAGACCACCGTGGACGCCAGGTTGCTGGCCGCGGCCGGCCGGCTGGAGGTGGTCGCCCGCGCCGGGGTCGGGCTGGACAACATCGACCTGGCCGCCGCGGCCGAACGCGGCGTGGTGGTGATCTCGCCGACGGGTGCCAACGCCCGCAGCGTGGCCGAGCACACCCTCGGGCTGGCACTCGCGCTGGCCCGGCGCACCGTCACCGCCGACCGGGACGCTCGGGCGGGCCGGTGGGTCCGCACTGCGGGCACCGAGATCGGTGGCGGCACCTGGGGCCTGATCGGTGTGGGTGCCACCGGACGCGCCGTGGCCACGCTCGCCCGCGGACTGGGCTGCCGGGTGATCGGCTACGACCCCAACGTGCAGCCCGGCGATGCGCCCGCCGCCGCGGCGGGGGTGCAGCTCACCACCCTGGACGCGGTGGCACACCAGTCGGACGTGCTCAGCATCCACGTGCCGGCCACCCCGGCGACCCGCGGCATGGTGGACGCACGGTTCCTGGCGCGGATGCGGGATGGCAGCCTGCTGGTCAATGTCGGCCGCGGCGAGGTGATCGACGAGCCGGCCCTCGTCGCCGCGCTGCGGCGGGGTCGCCCGGCTGGCGCGGCGCTGGACGTGCGGGCCAGCGAACCGCCGGTCCTCGGGGAACTGGAGCAGCTGGACTCGGTCATCCTCACCCCGCATATCGCCGGCATCACCCGGCAATCCCAGCAGCGCATCGGCGCGCTGCTGGCGTCCGACATCGCTGCCGTGCTGGCTGGCGACGAGGCGAGCCACGCGGTGGGGAGCGTCCGCCGGCACCGGCTGGCCGATCGGTCGCGGTGAACGTTTCCGCCGCGCGTCAGCGGGATCCGGCCGCCGTGCGCGATGCCGACGTGCGCCCACCGGATCGGCCGGCCCGCCCGGTGCCCAGCGCGACCTCCGACCGCTCCCGCTCCAGCCGGGCGATCGCCGCCCGGTGCGCGCCGCGGATGTGTGCCCGGGCGGCCCGCCGGGCGCCCGCCGCATCACCCGCCGTGATGCCGGCATAGATGCGCTCGTGTTCCGTGCGGGCGCTGTCGATCCGGCCGGGGATCATCAAGGTGGTGCGCATGCCCGACACGATCATGTCCCGCATCACCGCACTGGTCTGGCGCAGGAACCGGTTGCCGGCCGCCACCGCGATCGCCAGGTGGAAGTTCGCGTCCAGCTCTCGCAGCTTGTCCTCGTCCTTGACGTCCTGCTCGCCGGCCGCGTTCAGGGCGTCCAGCGCGGAACGGATGTCCGCCAACACTTCCGGGCTCGCACTGGTGGCCGCCCAGCCGGCGGCCGCCACCTCCAGCACCTCCCGCATGGCGTACAGCTCCTCGAGCGTCAACTGGGTGTCGGCCAGCGCCGCGCGCAGTTCCCGTTCCGGGGCCGGAGCCAGCACGAACACACCCTGTCCGTGGCGGACGGCCAACCGGCCGCGGGCCTGCAGGATGCGCACCGACTCGCGCAGCGACGGCCGGCTGACCCCCAGCAACTCGGCCATCTCCCGCTCGGACGGCAGCCGGTCGCCCGGCTTCAGGCTCTCGTCGCTGATCATCCGCTCGACCTGCTCGACGATGCGATCGGTCAGGTTGCCCTGCTGCCGTATCGGCTCCCACATGCGTGGCCCCTCCGCTCCTACCGCGCCGGTCGTGCTGCCTGCCGGCGACCGCGACACATCGGACACCTCCGGCGTCGGCGGCGGCCCGGCCAGGAGCGTGCGACCCGGATCGACCGCACCTGTCATGCCAGCGTGCTGCATTGTGGGTCGCCGGTCAACAGAGGTCAAACCGCCGCCAGGCGCCCGTGGCACGTTCCTCGCGCGGAGGTCTTGTCCTGCGGACCCGTCATCGCTAGTCTACGGACGCCAGAGGTCATACCTCTTTCCACACGTCACCACCATCGGGAGGCGCAGTGAACCCCACATCCGGCGACAACTCGCTCAACAGGCGCCAGGCGCTCAGGCTGCTGGGGGTGGCAGGGGCCGGTGCGCTGGCCGCGGCGTGCGCCGGACCCGGTTCCGGGTCCGGGTCCGGGCAGAGCACCACCGCGGCGGCGTCCACCACGGGCTCGGTGGGCGGCAAGATCTCCTTCGCGCACTGGCGGGGCGAGGACCGCGAGGTGTTCGACAAGATCATCAAGGACTTCACCGCGAAGCATGCCGGTACCTCCGTGCGGCAGGACATCTCGCCGTCGCAGGACTACCAGCGAATGGCGCTGCAGCAGATCAAGGGCGGCAGCTCCGGTGACGTGTTCACGGCCTTCCGCGGTGCGCAGTTCACCGACATGTCCAAGGCCGGCATCTTCGTGCCGTTCGACGGCAAGCCGGTGGTGAAGAACTACAAGGCGGACTTCATCGAGCCCGGCCAGTCCGACGGCAAGCAACTGGGATTCCCGTACCAGCTGGTGTTCAACATGCCGCTGTGCAACGCCGACCTGCTGGAGAAGGCGGGCAACGACGGCAGCCCGCCCAAGGACTGGGACAGCTACCTGGGGCTGCTGGACAAGCTCAAGGGTCTGGGCGTCGTCGCCTTGCTGTTCCCGGGCGGATCGCCGGCCGACTACAACCAGCTCATGCACTCGATGGTGATGAACAACGCCCCATCGGATGACATGTTCACCAAGATCGAGTCCGGTGAGTACAAGTGCACCGACGACTGGTTCATCACCACCCTCAAGCAGTACCAGCAACTGTCGGCGTACTTCCAGCCGAATGCCACCGGGACGTCGGCCGAGGCCGGTCAGCAGATGCTGGCGACCGGCAAGGCGGCGATGATGGTCACCGGGTCGTACTACGTGACGGTGGTGCGCAAGCTGGGTGCCAAGTTCCCGCTGAACGTGCTGGCGCCGATCACCGTCAGCGCGGACAAGGTGAAGTACGTGGGCATCCACAACACCACGTTCATCCTGGGGGTGAACTCGGCCGGGAAGAACCAGGCGACCGCCGCGGCGTTCGTCGACTACCTGTCCGATCCCACGGTGGCCGGCGTCTACGCCAACGGCACCGCCCAGCACGTGACCGTGGAGAACGTGGACTACACGGACCCGGACCTCAACGCGCTCTCACCCTGGCTCAAGCGCAAGACCTTGCTGGCGCCGCTGTTCCAGTTCCAGAACCTGGACATCCGCGGCGCGGTGCAGAACGCCGCGCTGGAGGTGGTGTCCGGCAAGTCGCCGGAACAGGCGGCCGAGGAGGCGCAGCGGGTGGTGGACCAGAAGCGGGCCTGAGCGTCCTAGGAGGATCGCGCTGATGAGCTCGCCCGCCGGCACCGTTCGGCGTTCGGCGACGTCGGGCACGGCGGCCGACGAACGGCGACCCCTGCGGTCCCGACGTCGCCTGTCCCGCCGGGTGCACTGGTCGCTGTACCTGTTCCCGCTGCCGCTGCTGGTGCCCTATGCGGTGTTCTTCGCCATTCCCGCCATCCAGTCCTTCCAGTACGCGGTCACCGACTGGGACGGGCTGAGCCCGACGTTCAACTACGTCGGGTTCGACAACTTCCGCCGCATCTTCACCGCCGACGACCTGTTCCGCAACGCGCTGTTCAACAATCTCGAGTTCATGCTCGTGGTGCTGGTGCTGCAGACGGCGCTGTCCCTGGTGCTGGCCCTGCTTTTGGCCAAGCAGTCCCGCGCGGGCATCGCCCTGCGCGCGCTGTTCTTCTTCCCGACCATCCTGTCGTCGGTGTCGGTGGCCTTCATCTGGCGGTTCATCTACGACCCCACCATCGGGCTGGCCAACACCCTGCTCGGCGACGTCGGGCTGCACGGCCTGCAGGGGCCGTTCCTGGGCGGCCCCAACGCGATCATCTTCGTCGGCCTCGCGCAGGTCTGGGCACACACCGGGCAACTGATGGTGGTGTACATCGCCGGGCTGCACCAGATCCCCCAGGACGTCAAGGAAGCGGCCATCGTGGACGGTGCCAACCGGTGGCAGCGCTTCCGGTACATCACCTGGTCGCTCATCGCGCCCGCGACCGCGATCGTCATGGCCTACACCGTGCTGCAGTCCTTCCGCGCCTTCGACCTGATCCTGGGCCTGGACCAGATCCCGCCCCGCAGCACCATGGACATCCTGTCCACCAGGATCTACACCAGCTTCGCCGGATCCGAGTTCGGCTACGCCACGGCGGAATCCATCGTGTTCATGGTGATCATCGCGATCGTGGTGTGGCTGCAGCGGCGGCTGGTCCGGATGACGCAGGCGGGTGGTTGACCGTGTACCAGTTCGCCCGGCGCGGGATCCTGCTGGTCTACACCGTGCTGATCGCCGTGCCGCTGCTGATCGTGATCACCGGAAGCATCAAGACCAACCAGGACCTGTTCAGCCACCCCTTCAGCCTGCCGCTGGCACCGGTGTGGTCCAACTACCCGACCGTGCTGGGCGGCCAGAACCTGGCGCGCGCGTTCCTGAACAGCATGATCGTCACCGCGGTCTCCGTCACCGTCACGGTGTTCCTGTGCAGCCTGGTGGGGTACGCGGTGGCGCGGATCCCGGGATGGCGCGGCTACCTGGTGTACGGCATCTTCGTGGTCGGCATGGCGGTACCGGCGCAGGTGAGCATCGTGCCGCAGTACGTGCTGTTCGACCGCCTGGGGCTGCTCGACTCGCTGACCGGCCTGGCCCTGGTCAACGTGGTGCAGACCGCCCCGGTGGGGGTCTTCATCATCGCCGGCTTCATGAAGACGCTGCCGCGTGAGCTGTACGAGTCGGCGGACCTGGACGGCAGCAACCACTGGCGCACCTACCGGTCGATCGTGATCCCGCTGTCGGCGCCGTCGCTGGCCGCCGCCGCGATCTTCCTGTCGGTGATGCACTGGAACGAGCTGATGTATCCGCTGTACTTCATCCACGACCCGGACAAGCGGACACTGCCGCTGGCGCTGCTGAACTTCCGCGGCGAATACTTCACCGACTACCCGTTGCTCTTCACCGGGATCCTGATCGCCTCGGCACCGATGGTGGTGGCGTATGTGTTCCTGCAGCGGTACTTCGTCGCCGGCATGACGGCAGGAGCGATCAAGGCATGAGTGACACCAGGCAGTCCAGCGATGCTCGTCGAGAGGGGAAGCGGTGATCCCGGCCGGCTCCTACGCTCCCCTACTGACGCCGCTGCTGCCCGACGGGTCCGTCGATGAGATGGGCCTGGAGCGCCTGATCCGGCACGTGCTGGCCGGCGGCGCATCCGGGGTGCTGGTCCTCGGTTCGTCCGGGGAGAACACCGCCCTCGGGTCGGCCCGTCGTGAGCAGGTGGTGCACCAGGCCCGCCAGGTGCTGGACCGGGCGGGCCGGGGCACCCTGCTGGTCGGCGTGGCGCAGTGCGCCCTCGCCGAGGCGGAACGGGAGATCGCCTTCGCCCGAACGCACGGCGCGGACGCGGTGCTGGTGACCCCGCCCTTCTACGGAACGGTGACGAGCCAGACGGTGGAGTCGTTCTACCGGACGCTGGCGGCCACCGCCGGTCTTCCGATGTTCGCCTACCACATCCCCGCCTTCACCGGCGTGCCCGTGCCGGCCGATCTGGTGGGCAGGCTGGCCGCGGACGGCGTGCTGGCCGGCATCAAGGACTCCGACCGCAACATGGAGTACTTCCACCAGGTGCTGGCCGCCACCAGGGACGCGGCGGAGTTCAGCGCGTTCACCGGATCGGACGCCCTGATACTGCCTGCGCTGCTGGCCGGCGGTGCGGGTGCCATCACGGTGGGGGCCAACATCGTGCCGGAATGGACGTCCGGCCTGTGCTCCGCGGCCTCGGGGGGACGCTGGGAACGGGCGGCCCAGCTGCAGCGGTCCCTCGCGGAGTTGGTGCCCGGCCTGCGAGTGGGCCAGTTCCCGGGCGGCTTCAAGTCGGCAGCGGCCGAGCTGGGGCTGTGCGGCCGGACGCTCGCGCCACCCGGCGCCCCACTCACCGACGAGCAACACGCTCAGGTGCGAGAACTACTGCACCGCCACGGCATCCGGAGGCCGCCGTCGGACGGGCAGCGCCACGCGGACGCCGTCACCGGCGCCGCCGCGCCGACACCGGAACCCGGCCAGCAACCAGCGATGGGACAGTCATGACACCAGCCACCGCCGAGCAGGACCAGCAGACGCCCGCGGCGCTCGCCGTCGACCCGCAGCGATACGACACCGGAAGTCGCATCGAGCGGATCGACGTGGTCCCGGTCACCGTGCCCCGCAAGGGCACCTTCGACCTGCAACGCGGCGCCTCGGCCACCGCCTCGGACTTCGCCGTCGTGCGCCTGCAGACCCACGACGGCGTGGTCGGCTGGGGCGAGTGCACCACCCGGGTGCGCAGCATGCACCACATCCTGCGCGACCACCTGGCCGAGGTCGTGGTGGGGCGCAGCGTCTTCGACGTGGTCGGCGCCCACCGGGCCATGGACGTCGCGGAACTGCTGGCCACCGAACGGCTCTCGCACTGGAACCCGATCCGGTCGGCAATCGACATGGCGATGTACGACGCGCAGGGACACACCACCGGCGTGCCGCTGCACAGCCTGCTCGGCGGCAAGCAGCGCGACGAGGTGGAGACGGTGAAGAACGTCGGGGTCGCCTCGCCCGAGGTCTCCGCCGAGCGCGCCCGGCAGCTGGTCGACGCCGGCTACCGGATCGTCAAGTTGCGGGTCGGGTCCGACGCCGACCTCGACGAGGCCAGGGTGGCCGCGGTGCGCGCCGCCGTCGGGGACGGGATCCGCATCCGGGTGGACGCCAACCAGGCCTGGGACCCGACATCGGCGATCAGCGCCATCCGCCGGATGCACGGCTACCGGCTGCACGCCGTGGAGCAGCCGTGCCCGTTCTGGGACATCGCCGGCAACGCCGAGGTGGTCGCCAACGTCGAGCCGCCGGTGATCAGTGACGAGGGCATCTGGACGGTGCCGGAGACCCAGAACCTGCTCCGCGCCCGGGGAGCCGACGTGCTGCATCCCTACCTGGGCAAGTGCGGCGGGATCCACCCCACCATGCAGATCATCGCCGTGGCCCAGGCGTTCAACGCCAAGGTCTCCCCCGGGGAACGCGTGCCGCTGGGCATCGGGGAGGCCGCGCACGTCCACGTCGCCGCGGTGCTGCGGGACCTGGAGCATCCCTGTGCGCTGTCGTACGACCTGAACGAACACGACCTGCTCACCGAGTCGTTGCCGCGCACCGGCGGTCGCATCCGGGTCCCGGACGGGCCGGGGCTGGGGATCACGGTCGACGAGGACCGGCTGGCCCACTACAACCGGGAGGAGGGGCCGCTGCCGTGGGCATGAACGGAGATGCCGGCGGCTCCGGCCTGCACCGCATCGCCTGTCGGATCGGAGCCGACAAGCCGCTGTACCAGCACCTGGTGGTCGGCGACGATACCTGGCTGTGGGTGGACACCGGCATCCGTAACACCCCGGACGACTTCCTGTGGGACTACTTGGACCGCACCGGCCTGACCCCGGCGCCCCGCCAGCTGGCGGTGATCACCCATCCGGATGTCGACCACTACGGCGGGCTGGCGCGGATGCGCTCCCGGCTGCCCCAGCTGATCGCCGGCGCACACGAGTGGGACGCGCCGCTGATCGCCGCGCATGACGTCGTCATGGCGCAGCGGTACCTGGTGCACGGCCCGGCCGGTGTGACGCCGTCACCGGAGCGCCAGGCTCAGCTGATGGAGCGGGCCGGGCAGGAATCCGGCGTCGATCTGTTGCTGACCGGCGGTGAGACGTTCGATCTGGGCAGTGCCGGTTCGTGGCGGGTGCTGCACCTGCCCGGGCACAGCCGGGGCCACCTCGGCCTGTGGCGGGAGCGCACCAAGGAAGCCATCATCGGTGACGCCCTGCTGGGCTGGGGCACGCTGAACTGTGACGGGCTGCCCGTGCAGGCGCCGCCCTACTTCGACGTCCCCGGCTATCTGAACACCATCGAGCAGATCGCCGAGCTGGCGCCGCAGACGCTGTACACCAGCCACTTCCCGCTGCTGACCGGCGCCATGGTCGGCGATTTCCTGGCCTCCTGCCGGGAGGCGGTGCGGCAGATCGGCGACGCGGTGGCCGCTGCCATGTCCGGCCGGGGCGGCACCCTGGAGCAGCTGTGCCGTCGGGTGCACTCGTCGCTGCAGCGATGGCCGGCCGGCACCGAACTGACCCTGGCCGACGCGGTGTCCGCGCACCTGGCCGACCTCGGGGCACGCACCGTGGGTGTGCCATGAACCACCCCGCCGACACTCGAGCGACGCTGGATTCCGCCGAGTACCTGGACTACCGGCGCCGGGTGGGCGACCGGCAACTGCTCTGGGAGAACAACGGGTGGAGCGTGCGTGGCACCTGGGGCGGCCAGGAGGCGCTGCTGTGGGTGTCCGGATACCTGCTCAAGGGCTTCCCCGGCGGCCCCTTCGCCCTGGACAGCGCCGCGGTGAACCAGAGCATGCTGGTGACCGCAGATCCCGACGGGCGGTTGGGCGACAACGACTTCCTGTCTCGGGGCTGGTCGGCCGGTGATCTGCTGCCATCGTCCGCCTGGCGGGTCGAGCCGCGGGACGGAGCAGTGGTCTGGTCCGGGCCCGGCCGCACCATCGTGTCCGCGCCGCCGGCGTGGCACATCAGCGGAGACCACGCCGGCATCGAGGTCGACCTGGACATCGCGGCCGCCCACGACGCGGTCGTCTGGCTCACCGACCCCCGGCAGGACCTGGAGCACCGGCAGGACCGCTGGTTCCTGGTCGGTGGGACGGCCGGCGGGCAGCTGGCCGCGCGCGGCGCCGCCGGGCGGCTGGACGGGCATGCCGTGCACGAGCGTCACATCCACCTGGGAACGGCCTACGACCCCGTGACGCTGCTGCGCACCGGTGGCGTCACCTGGCACACCGGCCATTCCGCCGAACTGTCGTATGCCGTGCTGGCCCGGCCCGCACACCATCGGTACTGGGGCATGCTGACCCTGGACGGCCACAGCTTCGACCTGTCGGGGGCGGACCAGGTGCGGACGGAGGTCACCGCGACCTGGCCGGATCCCAGGACCGGTACCACCGTGCCCAGCCGGTGGTCCCTGCGGTTGTCCGGCCCGTTCGGCACGCTGCAGGTCGACACCACCGCACGGGCCCGGGCCTTCTATTGCTGGGACTACCTGACCGGCGGCTCCACCCTGCTGTACTGGTGGCTGTGCTCCTCTCGGGGCACCCTGCACCGACCCGCGGGTGGCACCCGCACCCTGACCGGGTTGCGGTCCGAGGCGCATCTCAACCGCACCGTCGACGACGAGTGGCGCATCCGATGACGGCGCCGCGACGGGTGGTGGTGACCGGCGCGGGGCGGGGCATCGGCCGGTGGGTCGCCAAGCGGTTCGGCCGCGACGCGGACCGGGTCGCCCTGGTGGGGCTGGACGGGTCCGAGCTGGCCGGCGTCGCCACTGAGATCGATGGCGACACCATCGAGATCGAGGCCGATCTGTCCGATCCCGCCTCGCCGGACCTGGTGATGGACACCGTGGACCGGCGCTGGGGCGGCGTCGACGTGCTGGTCAACAACGCCGCCCGCTTCGACCACCAGATGCCGGTGTGGGAGTACCGCCTGCAGGACTGGCGCGACATCGTCGACGTGAACGTCACCGCCGCATTCCTGCTGTCCCGCAACGCAGCACGACTGATGATCCGGGACAAGGTGCCGGGCCGGATCGTCAATGTGGGCGCCATCCAGCAGTGGTCGCCGCTGGCCGGCTGGTCGGCGTACGCGGCTTCCAAGGGTGCGTTGGCCTCCCTGACCAGGGCGTTGGCAGTGGACCTGGCCGGCCACGGCATCCTGGTCAACGCGGTCGCGCCGGGTGGGGTGGACGTACGGTCCGACGAGCCCGGTGACGATCCCACCGCCACCCTGCTCGGCCGGCTCGGGCACCCGGCAGAGATCGCCGAGGTGGTGGCGTTCCTCGCGTCACCGGCCGCGAGTTTCGTGGTGGGCGAGGTGATCCGCTGCGACGGCGGCCGCCTATTGCTCCCACGCTCCGATCCCCAACAGCGTTCCGATCCCCGCCAGCGTTCCGATTTTCAGCAATAGGCCGCAGCCGGCCTTCGTCCAGGAGAGGACCCCCATGACAACCACCCGTGCCCGGTGCGCCATCGTCGGCCTGGGACAGGGTCTGGAAGACCTGTACTGCACCCTCTACCACCCGCGGTTCGACGTCAGGGCGGTGTGCGACGTCGATCCGGCGCCGTACCAGTGGATCACCGGCAAGGCGGAACTGTCGGCGTCGGGCAAGGACATCGCGACCTC
>DASSTH010000104.1:0-7491 GCA_035708025.1 Nakamurella sp.
GCAAGCGAAGAGGACTGATAACCCATGACGACCACTGCACCCGCACCCGCGGCATCGTCCACCAGGAAGGCGACCGGCCGGGTCGTCCGGGTCATCGGCCCGGTGGTGGACGTGGAGTTCCCCCGCGGCAGCGTTCCGGAGTTGTTCAACGCGCTGCACGTGGATGTGGCGCTCGGCGGCACCACGCGCACGCTGACCCTGGAGGTGGCGCTGCACCTGGGCGACGACATCGTGCGCGCCATCTCCATGCAGCCCACCGACGGCCTGGTGCGCAGCGCCGTGGTCACCGACACCGGCTCGCCGATCTCGGTGCCGGTCGGTGACGCCGTCAAGGGTCACGTGTTCAATGCGCTGGGGCAGTGCCTGGACGCGCCGGGCACCGCGGAGGATGCCGAGCACTGGCCGATCCACCGGCACCCGCCGGCGTTCGACCAACTGGAGGGCAAGACCGAGCAGCTCGTCACGGGCATCAAGGTCATCGACCTGCTGACCCCGTACGTGCAGGGCGGCAAGATCGGCCTGTTCGGCGGTGCCGGCGTGGGCAAGACCGTGCTGATCCAGGAGATGATCACCCGGGTGGCCAAGAACTTCGGTGGCACCTCGGTGTTCGCCGGGGTGGGGGAGCGCACCCGCGAGGGCAACGACCTGTTCGTGGAGATGACCGAGTCCGGGGTCATCAAGGACACCGCGCTGGTGTTCGGGCAGATGGACGAGCCGCCGGGCACCCGGATGCGGGTGGCGCTCTCGGCGCTGACCATGGCCGAGTACTTCCGCGACGAGCAGCACCAGGACGTGCTGCTGTTCATCGACAACATCTTCCGGTTCACCCAGGCCGGCTCCGAGGTGTCCACGCTGCTGGGCCGGATGCCGTCCGCAGTGGGCTACCAGCCGACGCTGGCCGACGAGATGGGTGAGCTGCAGGAGCGGATCACCTCCACCAAGGGCCGGTCCATCACCTCGTTGCAGGCCATCTACGTGCCGGCCGACGACTACACCGACCCGGCGCCGGCCACCACGTTCGCGCACCTGGACGCCACCACCGAGCTGGACCGGGCGATCACCGAGAAGGGCATCTACCCGGCGGTCAACCCGCTGAGCTCCACCTCCCGGATCCTGGACCCGCAGTACGTGGGGGAGGAGCACTACCGGGTGGCCCAGGAGGTCATCCGGATCCTGCAGAAGTACAAGGAGCTGCAGGACATCATCGCCATCCTGGGCATGGACGAGCTGTCCGAGGAGGACAAGCTGCTGGTCGGCCGGGCGCGCCGGATGGAGCGGTTCCTGGGGCAGAACTTCTTCGTGGCCAAGCAGTTCACCGGCCAGGACGGCTCGTACGTGGAGATGAGCCACACCATCGAGGCGTTCGACGCCATCGCCAAGGGCGAGTACGACAACATCCCGGAGCAGGCGTTCCTGAACGTCGGCGGCATGGACGACGTCCTGGCCAAGGCTAAGCAGCTGGAAGGCTGAGCGAGCGCCGCTCCAACGGCGTCAGGCGTAGCAGGTTGTTCCCACGACACGCCGCGGCGCGCCGGCGTGTCGTGGGAAAACGATGCTACGTCCGGGCCTGGTCGGCTGGTCCGTGTCGGCTGGTCCGGGTTGGACAGGCGCATCCGGCTGTGACGTGAATACTGGGGGCCAACCACCGAGCGTCCGCGGGAGAGGCATGACCGAGCAAAGCATCACCGACGCGTTCATGCCGTTGCGGCGCGCTGGCCTGGACCCGCTGCCCGAACTGGCGGCGGTCCGTGCGGCCACCCCCGTCACCAAGCTGGAGTTCCCGTTCGGCATCTCCGCCTGGCTGGTGACCGGCTATCAGGAATCGCGGGCGGTGCTGGGCGACCACGGCAGCTTCAGCAACGACTTCGCCAACGTCACCGCCGTCACCGGCGGGATGGCCACCGCGGACCAGGACCCCGGCGGGCTAGGTATGGCCGACCCGCCCAAGCACACCCGGCTGCGCAAGATGCTCACCCCGGAGTTCACCATGCGCCGGCTGCGCCGGTTGCTGCCCCGGATCGAGCAGATCGTGAACAACCTGCTGGACGACATGGAGCGCGCGGGGCACTCGGGCCAACCGGTGGACCTCGTGCAGGCGTTCGCCATGCCGCTGCCGTCCCTGGTCATCTGCGAACTGCTGGACGTGCCCTATCCGGACCGGGACCAGTTCCAGCGGCTGTCCGGGTCGCGGTTCGACATCTTCGGCGGTGCCGGGACCGGGCTGGAGGCGATCAGCGAGTCGCTGTCGTACATGCGCGAACTGGTGGACGCTCAGCGCAAGGATCCGGGCGACGGGCTGCTCGGCATGCTGATCCGCACCTACGGCGACGACATCACCGACGAGGAACTGGCCGGGCTGGCCGACGGGGTGCTGATCGGCGGGCACGAGACCACCGCCAGCACGCTGGCCCTGGGTGCCCTGCTGCTGCTGACCAACCCGCAGTACGCGGACCTCGTCCGGCGGGCCGGCGCCAAGGCCGGTGACGCGGCGGTCGTGGCCGACGCCGTCGGGGCTGACGGCGCCACTGATGCAGGCTCGAACGCCGGTGACGGCGCCTCGGGAGTGGACTCCGTCACCGATGACGGTGCCACCGGGGAGGACGCGATCCACCGCGTGGTGGAGGAGCTGCTGCGCTACCTGACCGTGGTGCAGATGGCGTTCCCGCGGTTCGCCCGCACGGACGTCGAGGTGGCCGGGCAGCACATCAAGGCCGGCGAGATGGTGCTGTGCTCGCTGTCCGCGGCGGACCGGGATCCGGCCCTGGCCGCCGGCGATCTGGAGGCGTTCGACCCCCGCCGCGCGCCGACCCAGCATCTGGCGTTCGGCTACGGCATCCACCGGTGCGTCGGCTCCGAACTGGCGAGGATGGAGCTCCGGCTGGCCTATCCGATGCTGCTGCGCCGCTTCCCGAACCTGCGGCTGGCGGTGCCTGCCGCGGACCTCACCTTTCGCGAGTACTCGATCGTGTACGCGGTCGAGGAGTTGCCCGTCACCTGGTGACCCAACCGGCGCCTTTCCTGCATGGATCAACTTCGCGGGCATGGACGAAAGTCGTCCCGACCGTCACACCGTCCCCACATCGGCCGAGTTCATCCATGCCTGGGAAGTTGATCCACGCGAAGACGCGTCAGCCGCCGAAGACCTCGAAGGCGACCGCCGGCCGGCCGCCGAACCGCTCACCGGTACGCGCCGCCCACTCCGGCAGGAACTCCTCGGGCTCGGGCCAGCTGTCGCCCAGCCCCTCCAGGTAGGCGACATGGCAGCGCAGCGAGGCGATGCCGGCCGCCAGGTGATCGCCGACGTCCACCGCATGGGTCGGTGACGGGGATGCGGAGATAGCGGTCATCCGCACGCCCGGCCACGGCGGCAGCGGGTCGCCGTCCGGCCCGGCCAGATCGGGGAAGACCCAGCGGTTCGCGGCATCCCGGACGGCATCGATGGCCGCCTGACCCACCACCCGATGGTCGGCCATGTTCAGCGCGCCCGGGCCGAAGGTCTCCCGGTGATTGACGGTGATCACCACGTCCGGCCGGTGCCGGCGGATGGCCGCGGTGATCTGCCGGCGCAACAGCATCGCATCGGAGATCATGCCGTCCGGGTGGTCCAGGAACTCGGGTTCCGGGACGCCCACCGCCGCGCACGATGCGATCTGTTCCGCAGTGCGCACCCGCGCCGCCTGGTCCGGGGGCACGCCGTCGATGCCGGCCTCGCCCCTGGTGGCCAGCAGGTAGCGCACCTGCTTGCCCTGGCCGGTCCACCGGGCCACCGCCGAAGCGGCGCCGTACTCCATGTCGTCGGGGTGCGCGACCACGGCCAGCGCCCGGTCCCAGTCCTCGGGCAGCGCGGCCAACGGGGGCATGACCGGCTCGGCCGGGGTGTTCGTCATCCCGCCGATGATGCCAAACCGCCAGGTGTCACCGGCCCCCGGGCCGAACGGGCCGGACACCGGTGGTCGGATAGACTTCGGCTGTTCGATCCATCCCGTTCTCGCTGGGAGTTGGTAGTGGCAGACATGCAGGTCGACCTCGTCGCCGTGGAGCGCGCGGTCTGGTCCGGTCCGGCCCAGATGGTGGTCGCGCGGACGGTCGACGGGGACATCGGCGTCATGGCCGGCCACGCACCGCTACTGGCCCAGCTCAAGGAGGGTTTCGCGGCGCGGATCCGGCAGGCCGACGGCACCATCCTCGGGGTCGCGGTACACGGCGGCTTCCTGTCCGTGACGGCCGAAGGGGTGTCCATCCTGGCCGAGGACGCCCAGCTCGCCGACGAGATCGACATCCGCAAGGCATGGGAGTCCTACGAGCGCGCGAAGGCGATCGGCACGGACTCTGCGGAGGCGGAGGCGGACCTGCGCCGGGCACGAGCCCAGCTGCTGGCCACCGGCCAGGACGTCTAATCGGCCGTAGTGCTGGCGGCGGGGCGGCGACATGGAGCTGGCAGAGGTCATCGGCCTTGTGGTGCTCGTCGCCGTCGCCCTGGCGATCGTGGTCATCGCCGTGCGCCGGGCGCTGTTGTCCCGGGCCGGCGGATTCGACGTCAGCTGGCGTGACGACCTGTCCGGATCGGACCGCGGCTGGTCACTGGGCCAGGGCCGGTATCGGGGCGGCGAGCTGGACCTGTACCGCTCGTTCTCGCCGCTGCCCATCGCCTCCCGCACCCTGCACCGCAATCGCCTGATGCTGGGAGCCAGCCGGGACCCGGTCGGGGCCGAACCCGACCTGCTGCCCATGGGTGCGGTGATCGTGCGATGTACCGACGGCGGAGCGCCGTTCGAACTCGCGCTGTCCGGTGATGCGTTGACCGGGCTGAAGGCCTGGGTGGAGGCCCGGCCTCCGGGATCCCGGTCGGCACCGGGCGGCATCGGCGAGGGCCGCCCGCGGGGCGCGCCCGAGATCTGAACCGGGCCGCGCCACCGCTCGGCCCCGCCGGACGGTGACGGAACTGCGGCCGGCGTGATCAGCCATCCGCCGGGCGCGCGCCCTTGCGCCGGCGCACCGCGGGGTCGGCACGCTCGCCGCCGGGCACCCAGCGCACGTCACCCTCCGGATTGCACACCCGGGCCAGGATGAACAGCAGGTCCGACAGCCGGTTCAGGTAGCTGCAGGCCAACGGGTTGGTGCCGTCCTGATCGGCCGCCCGCAGCGCCCACGCCGACCGTTCCGCGCGCCGCACCACCGTCCGCGCATGGTGCAGCAGCGCCGCCGCCGGGGTCCCTCCCGGCAGGATGAACGAGTCGAGGGCGGGCAGGTCCTGGTTGAACTCGTCACAGTCCGCTTCCAGCCGGTCGATGTAGTCCTGCGTGACCCGCAGCGGTTCCCAGGCCGGATCGGGGATGACCGGCGTGGCCAGGTCGGCGCCCACGTCGAACAGCTCGTTCTGCAGCCGGGCCAGCACCGTCGTCACCGGCTCCGGCGGGCTGCCCAGCGCGCGGACCATGCCGATGACGGTGTTCGCCTCGTCGCAGTCGGCGTACGCCACCAGCCGGGGGTCCGTCTTCGCCACCGACGACCCGTCGGCCAGCTTGCTGGTTCCCGCGTCTCCGGTCCGGGTGTAGATCCGCGTCAGGTGCACCGCCACGGGCCCACCATAGGCCAGGCCCGCCGACCGATACTCTGCCTAGCGTGGACCAGCTCCTGGTGACCGGCGGCGCCCGGCTCGACGGCGACGTGCGGGTGACCGGCGCGAAGAACAGCGTGCTCAAGTTGATGGCCGCGGCACTGCTGGCCGAGGGCACCACCACGATCACCAACTGCCCGGAGATCCTGGACGTGCCGTTGATGGGGGACGTGCTGACCGGCCTGGGTTGCCAGGTCCAGCTGGACGGTGACACGGTCCGCATCACCACCCCGGCGCACCCGTCGCACCAGGCCGACTTCCCGGCCGTGGGGCGGCTGCGCGCATCGGTGTGCGTGCTCGGTCCGCTGATGGGCCGGCTGCACCGGGCGACCGTCGCGCTGCCCGGCGGCGACGCGATCGGCTCCCGGCCGCTGGACATGCACCAGAGCGGACTGCAGGCGCTGGGCGCCAGCACCCGGATCGAGCACGGCGCCGTGGTGGGCGAGGCCGCCGAACTGCGCGGCGCGCACATCAACCTGGACTTCCCGAGCGTCGGCGCCACCGAGAACATCCTGATGGCCGCGGTGCTGGCCAAGGGCACCACGGTGATCGAGAACGCCGCGCGGGAGCCGGAGGTCAGCGACCTGGCGACCATGCTGGGGCAGATGGGCGCCCGCATCTCGGGGGCCGGATCGCCCACCATCGTGATCGACGGCGTGCAGCAGCTGACGCCCACCACGCACCGCACCGTCGGCGACCGGGTGGTCGGCGGGACCTGGGCGTTCGCCGCGGCCGTCACCCGCGGCCGGGTACGCGTGCACGGCGTGGATCCCGATCACCTCACGGTGCCGCTGGAGCGGCTGACCGTCGCGGGTGCGACGGTGACGAGGCATCCGGACGGGTTCGAGGTACGGATGGACGGCCGCCCCAAGGCCGTGGACTTCATCACCCTGCCCTATCCGTCGTTCCCCACCGACCTGCAGCCGATGGCGCTGGCGCTCGCCGCGGTCGCGGACGGGCACTCGATGATCACCGAGAACGTCTTCGACGCCCGGTTCCGCTTCGTGGACGAACTGATCCGGATGGGCGCCGATGCCCGCATCGACGGGCATCACGCGTCCATCCGCGGGCGCGAGCAACTGTCCAGCGCGCCGGTCTGGGCCACCGACATCCGGGCCGGCGCAGGCCTGGTGCTGGCCGGTCTGATGGCCGACGGCCGCACCAGCGTGCACGACGTGTTCCACATCGATCGCGGCTACCCACATTTCGTGCAGGACCTGACCAAGCTGGGCGCCGAGGTGGTCCGGGTCAGCGACGACGGATGATCGGCCGGTCAGCCGCGCTGCACCACCCAGCGGCCGGTGCGGATCGGCTTGCCGCCGCACACCGTCTGGAGGATGTCCGGGCCGGTGACGCGGCGCACCAGCACCCGCGCCGGTGCCCCCTGGACGAGGGCGTGCACGATCGCCTCGTCACCGTCGGACAGCACCTCGCCGATCCGCACGTCGTCCACCGGCGCCGGCCCGATCCCGGCGCGCCAGAAGGCATCGGCGACCTGGGCCGGCCCGGACAGGTCGGCCCGGCCGCGCAGGTGATCCGGGTGCACCAGACCGTCGTGCGCCGCGGCGACCACGGCGTGCGCCGACTCCGGGTCCAGGAAGCCGTAGCTGTAGCCGGTGGGCAGGATCAGCATGGTGGCGGCGAACCGGTGTCCGCCCAGGTGGCTGATCTCCATCACCCGCTCGCCGAAGGTCTGCTGCAGGGCGGCGGCGACCGGCCGGCCGCGCACCGCGCAGCACCGGTCCCGCTTCGCGTTGGTGCACACCCCGACCAGCAGGCCGGTCATCGGCTCCCCGGGCGGGGCGCCGTCCGCGATCCGGGTCACCGCCGGGGCGTCCGGCAGGGCGGGCAGCGCCGTGATGATCGCCTGGTGA
>DASSTH010000105.1:0-3464 GCA_035708025.1 Nakamurella sp.
GGGCTGATCCTGCTGTTGATGTTCGCGCCCGGGGTTCGCGACGACAACGGAGCCCTGGACTATGTCGATCTCACCCTGACGATCGTCGGTGCGCTGCTGATCGCGCTGGCCGCGCTGGTCACCGCTTGGGCCTCCTGGGCGGCGATCGTGCCCGGCTTCCTGCTGGCCGGGGTCAGCGTGTGGGCCATGGTGGTGGACGCGCAGTACGGCGCCCGGTACATCGCCGACGGCACCCGGTGGATCTTCAAGGACGACCGGTTCGCGTCGTTCTGCATGACCGGGCTGGGCCTGACCGTCGGGCTGTTGTTGTTCTTCGCCGGGCTGGCCGCGGTGTTCCTGCGGGCCGGCGTGCGTCGCACGATCCGCCGGCAGCTGGACTCGATCCAGGCCTGACCCGTCCACACGTTGCGTCCTGCACAGTGAGCGTAATTACGCGCACTCTGCAGGACGCACGGCACCGGGCCTACCCGTCGTCGTCGACGCCCAGCAGCTGGAGCAGCCGCGGGCGGATCGCGGCCATGGCCCGGGCCCGGTGCGACAGCTCGTTCTTGCGCGCCGGTTCCAGTTGGGCACTGGTGAGCCCGCTGCCATCCGCGTCGCACTCGGCCGGCACGAACAACGGGTCGTAACCGAACCCGTTGCCGCCCCTCGGTGCGCGCACGATCCGGCCGGGCCATTCGCCACGGGCCAGTTCGACCCCGGCCTTCGGCAGCACCACCGCGACCACGCACACGAACGACGCCCCGCGCCGGGCGTCCGGCACGTCGGCCAGCTGGGCCAGCAGCAGGTCGTTGTTCGCCGCGTCGTCACCGTGCCGCCCGGACCACCGGGCGGACAGCACTCCCGGCATGCCGTTCAGCGCGTCCACGGTGAGCCCGGAGTCGTCCGCAAGTGCGATCTCGCCGGTCTCCCGGGCGGCCTGCTCGGCCTTGGCCAGCGCGTTCTCCTCGAACGTCGCCCCCGTTTCCGGGGCCTCGGGAAATGCGGTGACGTCGTCCAGCCCGAGCACCGTCACCGACGGTGGCAGCATGCGCCGCAACTCGGCCAGCTTGCCCGCGTTGCGGCTGGCCAGCAGCAGGCGGGCGGCGCACACCGGGGCGGAGCCACCGGACGTCGTCGCGTCATCGCCCGGCATCCCGTCACCGGACGTCACCTCCTCACCGGAGGTCCCGTCACCAGCCGGCGTCCCGTCACCGGACGTCACCGTGTCACCAAACGGCGTCCCGTCACCGGACGGCGTGCCGCCACCACCCGGCATCCCGTCACCGAGGTTCCGGCAGCGGCTTGGGGTACGGCCCGGCCAGGGCCTGACGCTGCAGTTCGGTGAGAGTGCCGATGCCGGCCAGCGCCGAGTCCAGCATGGCGTCCAGGGTGGACCGCGGGAAGGTGGCGCCCTCCGCGGTGCCCTGGATCTCCACCAGCGTCCCGGCGTCGGTGGCCACCACGTTCATGTCCACCTCGGCGCGGGAGTCCTCCTCGTAGGGCAGGTCCAGCCGGACCCGGCCACCGACCACCCCCACGGACACCGCGGCGATCTGGCAGGACAGCGGCTGCGGATCGGCCAGGGCGCCCGCGGCCCGCAGCCAGGTGACCGCGTCGGACAGCGCGATGTACGCACCGGTGATCGCCGCCGTGCGGGTGCCCCCATCGGCCTGCAGCACGTCGCAGTCCACCGCGATGGTGTTCTCGCCCAGGGCCGCCAGGTCGATACAGGCCCGCAGCGCCCGGCCGATCAGCCGGGAGATCTCATGGGTGCGGCCGCCTACGCGGCCGCGCACCGACTCGCGTTCGCTCCGCTCGTGGGTGGAGGACGGGAGCATCGCGTACTCGGCGGTCAGCCAGCCGAGTCCGGAACCCTTGCGCCAGCGCGGCACGCCCTGCACCGCGGACGCGGCACACAACACCTTGGTGCCGCCGAACTCGACCAGGACGGAGCCGGCCGGGTGCGCCTGGAAGCCGCGGGTGAACCTGACCGGCCGCAACTCGTCGTCGGCCCGGCCGTCTGCGCGCGTCATGCAGGCAACCGTACTGCCCGGCCGTTTGCGGTCGATTCCCGGCGGCCGCGCGGGTGCTATGGCCCGTTCCGGGCGATGCGGCGCTGGGCTGCCCCGGCCGGCGCGCAGCGGCCGGGTACCTCCGCGCGGATGAAATGTGTCCCAACAGCCACATCCGTCACAGGAACTCGCAATTGATCAGCGCGGCCGAGAGGATCAGCCGGGCGGAGTGGATCAGCGCGGCCGAGGGTGGAGCGGCGCGGACGGAGTGTCAGCGCGGCCGGGGGTGGAGCGGCGCGAACGGAGTGTCAGCGCGGCCGAGGGTGATAAGGGCGGGTCTGCCGCGGGTCGGGCAGGGGTCAGGTCGGCAGCGCGGGGGTGGTCGGCGCCGGCGCCACCTGCTTGCGCCGCGGGGCGTCGGCCCTAGACACCAGGAACGCCGCGAGCGCCCCGCCCAGCGCACCGAACAGGTGCCCCTGCCAGGAGATGCCCATCCGGCCGGGCAGCAGCCCCCAGAAGATTCCGCCCCAGATCGCCAGCAGCGCCAGGCCGAGCAGGATCTGCCCCAGGTTCCGGCCGAAGAAGCCGCGCAGCACGAGGAAGGCCAACCAGCCGAACACCAGCACCGACGCGCCGACCGTGACCGAATTCGACGGCCCGGTCAGCCACACGCCGAATCCGGCGATCAGCCAGACCAGCACGGTCACGGCCACGAACTGCCGCAACCCGCCGACCAGGATCAGGAACCCGAAGACCAGCAGCGGCACCAGGTTGGACAGCAGGTGCCCCCAGCTGCCGTGCAGCAACGGCGCGTCCAGCACGCCCCACAGCCCCCCGACGGAGCGCGGGGTGATGCCGACCGCGTTGAGCCGGTAGCTCATCGCCATGTTGACGATCTGCACGATCACCAGCACGGCTCCGAAGGCCCCGATGGTCACCGCGGCCGGCTTGATGCGGGCCGGCACCAACAGGGGGCTCTTGGTCTTCTTGGAGACCGACGACCCCGGGGAGTTGGCCGAAGGCATGGAAACCGTCATACCGCCAGGGTATGCGGCGACCCGGCAGGCGGGGGTAGGGGCAAACCCCCGATCCACCCTGGTTCCCGGCCCCCGGATGGGCCGGCGTTCGCCCGGCATCGACCGGTATGGGCCGCGTTCGACCGGCATCGACCGGTATGGGCCGCGTTCGACCGGCATCGGCCGCGGCCCACCGAGGAGCGGTCCAAGTTCACCGAGGAGCGGTCCAAGTTCACCGAGGAGCGGTTCAGGCTCACCGGGCAGCAGTCCAGGCCCACCGAGGAGCAGTCCGACCTCACCGAGGGGCGGTCCGAACCGACCCAGGGGACGCCAGGCTCAGCGGTCCCCCATCATGGCCCCGACCAGCGACTCCTGGACGGCCGCCAGCCAGCGGTAGGTGACGTACATGGCGTACTCCGGCCCCTCGGGGTCGGCGGCGGCCGCGGCCGGTTCG
>DASSTH010000106.1:0-3034 GCA_035708025.1 Nakamurella sp.
CACCGCTCCATTCCGTGCGATCCGACCGGGACCGCCCAGACCGGCCCCCGGATCACTTCGATCACTACTGTCCCGCACCTCGTGTCCAGGACGTGTGAAGGAAGCGCACGGTTGTCAATTGATACCGATACGTGACCATGCCGGGTCCGTCCGGGCCCGGCCCGGGGTTCTACCAGGCAGTCGACCGGGCCCGGACGCGCCGTGGCGTCGTCAGACGGTCGACTCGGACGTGGCGGAGGCGGAGGGGCCAGCGGGACGGCGGGACTCGTACGCCTTGCGGGCCCCGCACACCGATGCCCGCGGGCAGACCTGGTGGGAACCGTCGCCGTTCAACCGGATCACCACGGAATCCGTCGGCACGGAATGGGAAACCACTGTTCCGGGGCCGGCCGGGGAGTCCACCCGCTGGCCGACGGCGGGCGCGGTGGCCTTGAACTCCTGGTACAGCGGGTGCTCGTACTTCAGGCAGCACATCAGCCGGCCGCAGGCCCCGGAGATCCGCAGCGGGTTCACCGGCAGGTCCTGGTCCCGGGCCATGGCCAGCGTCACCGGCTCGTAGTCCTTCAGGAAGGTCGAGCAGCAGGTGTCCCGGCCGCAGGACCCGATCGCCCCGGTGGCCCGCACGGCGTCCCGGGCGGCCAGCTGACGCAGTTCCACCCGGGTGTGCAGGGTCGCCGACAGGTCGCGCAGCAGCGAGCGGAAGTCCACCGTCTCGGGCGAGGTGTAGTAGATGACGGTGCGCCCGGCATCGGCCTGCGGGTCGGCGGCCAGGATCTTCATCGGCAGGCCGTGCTCCCGCACCAGCCGCCGGGTGGCCACCATGGTGCGTGCCTTGACCTGCCGCAACTCGGCCTGGGCGTCGACGTCCGCCTGCGTCGCGGGGCCCAGCACCGTGGGGAAGCCGTCGGTGTCGTCGCTGACGTACTCGGCGGCCCACACCACCGTGCCCACCACCGGGCCGTGCTCGGTGGGCAGCAGCACCTTGTCGCCCACCTCGGGGGACAGCGCTCCGGGGTCCGCGTAGTGCAACTGGCCCTTGTCGACCAGCGTCACCGCGCACAGCATCCCCATGCCCTGCAGGCTACCGGCTGCGCGCCGGCCGCCCCGCCGGGTTCCGGGCGCGACGATCAGCCGGCCAGCAGGTGCATCATCAGCGCCTCGACCGCGATCTGCGGCTTGACGTTGCGCTCCAGCGCCTCCCGGCAGGCCAGCACCGCGTCCAGCCGGCGCAGCGCCCCGTCGGCGCCCAGCCGCGCCGCGGCGGTGTCCACGTCCCGGCCCAGGTCGGGGTTGCTCAGCGCCGTGCCGGCCGCCATGGCGCGCACGATGACGTCGCGATAGAACCCGGACAGGTCCACCAGCGCCCGGTCCAGCACGTCCCGTTCGGTGCGGGTGGCCCGGGACTTCTGGCGCCGCTCCAGGTCGCGGATCACCCCGGCGGTGCCGCGGGCGGCGGCCGCCGCGCCCTTGCCGGTGCCCCCCGCGCCGAGCGCGGTGCGCAATTCCTCCAGTTCGGCCTCGTCGCGCCGCTCGGACTGCTCGGTGGCCTCCTTCTTGGCCACCGCCAGCAACTCGTCGGCCTCGGCGAACACGTCCGCCAGGGTGCGCAGCGCGCCCGGGATGGCCAGCACCCGGGCCCGGTGGTCGCGGCCCTGCTCGCTGCGGGCCAGCGCCCGCGCCCGGCCGACGTGCCCGGCGGACACCGCGGCCGCCCACTGTGCGGTCTGCGGGTCGATGCCGTCCCGGGTGACGAGCACTTCGGCGATCGCCGACGGCGGCGGCGTGACCAGGTTCAGCACCCGGCACCGGGACCGGATCGTCACCGACACGTCGTCCGGGTGGGTGGATGGCGCGCACAGCAGGAAGACGGTGTGCGCGGGCGGCTCCTCGATGGCCTTGAGCAGTGCGTTGGAGGCGCCCTCGGTGAGCCGGTCGGCGTCCTCGATCAGCACGATCTGCCAGCGGCCGGTGGACGGGCGGCGGGCGGCCTGCTGGACCACCGCACGCATCTCCTTGACCGAGATGGTCAGGCCCTCCGGCACCACCGCGCGCACGTCCGCGTGGGTGCCGGCGCGCACCGTCCGGCAGGCGGTGCACTCACCGCAGCCGCCGAGGTCGCACTGCAGCGCGGCGGCGAACGCTCGCGCGGCCACC
Source organism: Nakamurella sp. (assembly GCA_035708025.1). Lineage (GTDB taxonomy): Bacteria > Actinomycetota > Actinomycetes > Mycobacteriales > Nakamurellaceae > Nakamurella. Next base: position 2,155 of record DASSTH010000106.1, read on the forward strand.
GAACGGCCGGACCCCGGCGGGCCGGTGAACAGCCAGGCGTGCGTCATGGCGGCACTCGGGGTGGCCGCATCCGGGCCGCCGGCGGCGCCTCCAATCCCCGGGGCGCGGGAGGCGGCGACCGCCGCCCGGCACACCGCGACCGCAGCGGGCTGACCCACCACGTCGGCGAAAACGCCGTCGGACATCGTCACCGCGGTGCCCTCCGCGCAAACACCCGGCCCGTGTTGATCATCTAGGCCGCCCGGAAGACCGCCAGGAACGCCGGGTGCCAGGGCACCCGCCGCCACAGCGGCGCGCCCACGAACGGCGCGTAGCTGCTGGTGCTGGTGACGAAACCGTGGCGCTCGGCCAGCCGGCAGAACTCCGCCCCGGACGGGCGATAGATGTGCGTGGGGTCCTGGGCGTAGGACCCGGCGTACAGCCGCGCCTGCACCCGGTTCCCGATCGTCGGCAGGTGCGCGACGAACAACCCGCCCCGGCGCAGCCGCGCACGCACCACGTCGAGCGCGGCCCCCGGGTCGTCCAGGTGCTCGACGATGTTGATGGCGGTGACCACGTCGAAGGTGACGTCGAACGGGACTCCGTCGGTCAGGCTGCCGACCGCGAGCCGGGCCGCGGGCAGCCGGGCGGCCGCCGCCGCGACGCCGTACTCGGAGATGTCGATGCCGTACAGCTCGAAGTCTCCGGCCATCCGCTCCAGGAACAGCCCGAGCCCGCATCCGACGTCCAGCAGCCGGCCACCGGGCACCCGCCGCACGATCAACCGCCGGATGTAGGTGTCCCGCACCCGGTCCACCAGCCCCTTGGCGCCCGCCTCCGGCCGCGACATCCGGTAGTAGTCCGCCGAATAGTCGTCCGACCCGAGCGCACCGCCGCGACC
>DASSTH010000107.1:0-8986 GCA_035708025.1 Nakamurella sp.
AGCCCATCGGCCGGCATCAGGCGCGGGCGGCGCAGCCTGGGGCGACCACCGCCCGGTATCCGGCCCGGGCGGCCCCGCCTGTGGGGCCCAGGGAGCCCCGCCGGGGATGCCCGTCACCGTCGCATCCGGCGGTCAGATCACCATGGCCGGGCCCGGCCGCTCGGCCACCATCGGCCGGCCCGCCCGCGCCCAGTGCTGCATGCCGCCCGCGACGTTGACCGCTTCCCAACCGGAGGAGTTCAGGAAGGCGGCCACCCGCGCGGAGCGGCTGCCGGTGCGGCAGATGACGTAGACCGGGGCGCCGTCCGGCACCTCGTCCAACCGCGCGGTGAGCGTGGTCATCGGCAGGTGGGTCGCCCCGGGAACATGGCCGGCCGCCCACTCATCGTCCTCGCGCACGTCCAACAGCACGGCGTCCGGCGGCAGGTCGGCCACGGCGACCTCGGGGACGTTGTGGAACATCACCCCTCCATCCTGACATCCGGCAGGCCGGCTCCCCCGATCAGCGGTCCCGCCTCAGCGCAGCAGCCGGGAGCGGCGCCGGTCGGCCAGCAGCCGGCCACCGGTCTGGCAGGTCGGGCAGTACTGGAAGGACCGGTCGGTGAAGGACACCTCGGCGATGGTGTCCCCGCACACCGGGCAGGGCAGGCCGGCCCGCGCGTGCACCCGCAGTCCGCTGCGCTTCTCGCCCTTCAGCCGGGCGGCCTGCGCTCCCTCGGTCCGGCGCACCGCGTCGGTCAGCACCTCGCGCATCGCCTTGGCCAGCCGGGCCACGGCCTCGGCGTCCAGCGTGGCGGCGGTGGCGAACGGCGACAGCTTCGCGCTGTGCAGGATCTCGTCGGAGTAGGCGTTGCCGATGCCGGCCAGCACCGTCTGGTCGGTGATCACCGTCTTGATGCGCCCGGTGTTGCCGGCCAGCAGGCCGGCGAGCTGCTCCGCGGTCAGCCCGGTTCCGTCCGGACCCAGCGCGTCCGGGCCCAGCCGGGCGATGCCCCGCACGGTGGTCGGGTCGGCCACGATGGCCGCCGTCACCGACTTCTTGGTCCCCGCCTCGGTGACGTCGAACCCTCCCCCACCGGACAGCCGGACGCGCAGCGCGATCGGCCCGCCCATCTTGGGCGGTACCGCCGACATGTCGTCCGACCAGCGCAGCCAGCCCGCCCTGGCCAGATGAAGCACCAGGTGCAGGTCCTCGGGGTGCCCGGCGCCCGCGGCGGCATCGCCGCCGTCCCCGGCCGCGGAGGTGACGATGTCCAGGAACTTGCCGTGCCGGGTCGCCCCGGTCACGATCCGGCCGACCAGGGCGGTCGCGGGCGGGTCGTAGGTGGTTAGCACGTTCAGCGACGCCACCGTGACGCCGACGATCTGCTGCCCGGCGGCGTGCTCGGCGAGGAATCCGGCCAGGGCGGCCACCTCCGGCAGTTCCGGCATGGTTGCCAGTGTGCCGGACGGCCCCGCCGATGGGGAGTTGTCCCCAGTTCGCCGCCGCGGCCCCACGGCGCCCGCCGAGGTTCCTATCCTGGGACCTGCAGCCGGCCGGCGGGCCGGGGAAGGGGGCACGCCATGTCGGTCTACGCCAAGTACCCGTACGCCACGCTGCTGTCCGTGGGCAGGCAGCTGACCTCGATCTCCGACCAGCTGGACTCGCACGACAAGGGCGCTTCGACGGTGCACGGCCTGTCCGAGGACCAGCAGTCGATCGCCGACGGCATCGGCGACTTCCGCGACGAGTGGGGCGAGAGCATCAAGAAGCTGCAGGAGAACATCGGCACCTTCGGCGACCTGTCCACCCAGATCGGGACCATGGTCGGGGATGCCGACGCCGAGCTGGGCAGGGCGATGCGCCCGCGCGCCTGAGCCGGTCGTGGATCCCAGCGTGCGCCATGGCGGGGGCTGGGACACACAACACAGGTGCGGACGGCAGTCAGACCCGGTAGACCTTCACCGTCCCGATCACCGTGTCGATGTGCAGCCGCACCAGCGGCCCGGGTCCGGGCGCGGAGTCCTCCTCGATGCTGCGGGTGCCGACGGTGGTGGAGCCGTCCACCCGGACCCGGACGCCGGCCGGCACCCACACCTTGACCGACCCCCAGCCGGTGCGCACGTACAGGTCGACCTCCGGCGCGGCGATCTCGGCGCCGGACAGGTCCAGCTTGACCGGCCCGAGCCTCACCTGCAGGCGGGTGACCGGGTCCAGGTGCCAGCGTCCGCCCCGCTTGATCGCCCCCACCGGGACCGCCTGCACCGGGGCATCCGGTGCCGGGCCTGCGGGCGCGACGATGCCGGTGGTGGCACCGACCACCGCGGTCCCGGGGGCAGCGCCGGAGGGCAGGTCGGCCAGCAACGGCTGCAGTTCCGCCCTGGTGGTGGCCGCATAGGCGCGCCCGGCCCGGTCGCTGAACTCGGCCAGCGTCAGCCTGCCCTCGGCGGTCGCGTCGGTCAGCCGCGCGATCACCGCCTCCCGCTCGGCGTCGGAGGCCCGCAGGGCCGGTGACGGCAGATCCGGGGTCTGGCTCATTCCAGGCAGCGTAGAACCCGTTCGTGTCGTACGCAGGTGCCGGCGGGCGGGTGTTGGGCGGGCGCGTGCACTGCTACGACGGCGATCGCCCCGTGGATCCCAGGCGGGCGGAACGACCGAGCCGCCCGGGATGCTCCGCTGGCCCGCTGACAGCCGTTCAGCCGGATTCCTCGTCCTGCCGACCGGCGCGCACCGCCTGCTCCGACTCCATGGCCGTGGCGACGTCCGTCGGGTAGCACCGGCGCCCGATCGTCAGCAGCAGCACCCCGGCGATGGCCAGCGGGATGAGCATCAACGTCAGCGCGTACGCCAAACCCTGGCCCGCGGCCGGGTTCTGTGCCGCCTCGTCCGCCGCCCCGCCGGACCCGGCGCCCGGGCCGGACGCCGCCGCACCGCCGAACACCTCGGACAGGTAGCCGAGCAGCACCGGTGCCGCCGACTTCAGCAGGGTCTGCAGGAAGGTGCGCACGCTCTCCGCCCGTCCCCACAGCCGGGAGTGCATGATGTCCAGCCGGGCGGCGTCGATCGGCGGGTTCATCCCCCCGACCGCCGCGGCGGCCAGGAAGAAGAACGGGAAGGCCACCGCCAGCGACGTGCTCAGCAGCCCGGGCAGGAAGAGCCCGGCGGCCAGCAGGAAGGCGATGCCGGCCACCACCGGCCGGGCGGCCAACTGGTGCCGGGCGATCAGCTTGTCGGCCAGCCGGCCGGTGGTCAGGATGCCCAGGAGGGCCCCCGAACCGATGCCGATGAGCAGCAGTCCCGCCACGCCCTGGCCGAGGTCGAACCGGCTGCGCAGGAAGACCACCGCGAACGTCTGCAGCCCGGCGAAGAAGAAGTAGCCCAGCGCGGAGGCGACGATCAACACCAGGTTCGTGGGGATGGACAGCACGTAGCGCACCGCCCACCACAACGACCGGCCGGCCGGGTCCTGCCGCAGCACCCGGGACGCGGCCGCCTGCACCGGAGACTCCTCGATCTCGCTGGGCAGCGAGCGGCCGCCGTCGGCATCGCGATCCGGGGCGGGCGATGCCCCGTCACCGGCATCGCCGTCCGGCCCGCCGCGGCCATCGCCGTGCGGTGGATCACCGTCATCGGCGGTTTCGTCACCCCCGCTGCCCGAGGACTCGTCACCGCCGTTGCCTGCCGACCCGCCGCCGTCGCCCGCCAGTCGGCCGTCCTCCCCCTCCGGTTCCACCGGTCGCGCGTCCGAGTCGGCCTCCTCGGCCGGCAGGATCTCCCGCGCGCCCGCGGGCAACCGGCTCTGACCGCCGCGGGCCGGCTCCGGCAGCATGCGGGCGATCGCCACCGCCAGCACCGCCCCGGGCACCGCCACCACCCAGAACGATGCCCGCCAGCTCCACCAGGCGGCGACCTCTTCGGACAGCAGCAGGCCGGCCGCCCCGCCGCCGATCTCGCCGGCCAGGATGTATCCGTAGATCCGCCCGCGGGCCGCCGCCGGGAACAGGTCACCGGTCAGCGAGGCGATCGCCGGATTGACCGCCCCGATGCCCACGCCCAGCGCGATCATGGCGAACAGCATGATCAGGAACGAGCCGGAGGCGCCGGCGACCGCCACCGCCGCCACGCAGACGATCAGGCCGGCCACCAACAACCGGATGCGGCGGGTGCGGTCGGCCAACACGCCGAACGGCAGGATGGTCACCGCCGCGGCCAGCCCGGTCGCGCTGACCAGCACGCCCATCTCGGTGTTGCTCAGGCCGATGGCGGGCTTCAGGGCCGGCGCCACCGCGCCGATCACCGTCTGGTCCGCTCCGGTCAGCGCCAGCACGGCGGACAGCAGCAGGACGACCTTCAGCCTGGCGGGGCCCCCGGCCGCCGACTCCACCTTGTCCGCCACCGTGCGCGGCAGTGCGGCGACCGAGTGCACCGCGTCGCCGATGGCCTCACCACCGCCCGTGGCGTCCGGCGCCGAAGATCCGACCATGCCGCTCCACCGTCGTGTCCGCCCCGTCCACCGCGGGGCTCCGTCCATGGCATACCCGCGAGCGGACGGCGCCTTCCCACCGGTGACGGGCATCCGGGGTGGCCCCGCGCCGGTGACGGGCATCCGGACCGGCCGTCGCGGCGGTGACGGGCATCCGGACGGGCCGTCTCGGCGGTGACGGGCGGGCCGCCGCCCTCCGCGCGCAAGCCACCGAGCGGCCGCGCCGGTCCCACCCGTTCCGCCATGCCGACCAGGTCGGGCCGGCCGTCACTGCCGCGGCTACGTTCGAGCCATGACCCACGCCGTCGATCTGTCCGCGCTGTTCGGCCGGGCGGCCGAGCTCGCCGCGGAATTCCGCCTGGCACTGCCGGACCGGCCAGTGGCCCCGCAGGCCGACCTGCCTGCCGCCATCCGGCTGCTGGACCGCCCGTTACCGGACCAGCCCGCCGACCCGGCCGAGGTGCTGGAGGAACTGGCCGGCGCCGCCGGGCCGGGCGTCACCTCCAGCGCCGGCCCGCGGTTCTTCGGCTTCGTCACCGGCGGCGCGTTACCAGCCGCCACCGCCGCCGACATGCTCGCCGCGGGGTGGGACCAGTGCGCGTTCAACGCCGTGCTGTCCCCGGCCGCCGCCGCGGCGGAGCGGGTCGCCGGGACCTGGCTGAAGGACCTGCTGGGCATCCCGGCGACCGCCTCGGTCGGGTTCACCACCGGCGCGCAGGGCGCGAACACCGTCGGGCTGGCGGCGGCCCGTCACCGGGTGTTGCAGCGGGCCCGCTGGGACCTGCCGGCCCGCGGGCTGACCGGTGCCCCCCGGGTACGGGTGCTGGCCGGTGCCGAACGGCACGCCACCATCGACGCATCGCTGCGGCTGCTCGGCCTGGGTACGGACTGTCTCGAGCCGGTGCCCTGCCTCCCGGACGGCTCGATGGACATGACCGAACTGGCGCGGATGCTGGACGCCGGCGACCGGCAGGCGCCACTGATCGTCTGCCTGCAGACCGGCAACGTGAACACCGGCGCCTGCGACGACCTGCGTACCGGCTGCGAACTGGCGCACGCCCGGGACGGGTGGGTGCACGTGGACGGCGCGTTCGGGCTGTGGGCAGGCGCCAGCCCGGCACTGCGTCACCTCACCGACGGCGTCGACCTGGCCGACTCCTGGTGCGCGGACGGGCACAAGTGGCTGAACGTGCCCTACGACTGCGGTTTCGCGTTCTGCGCCCACCCGGACGTGCATGCCGCCGCGCTGTCGTACTCCGCGGCGTACCTGTCCGGTTCGGAGGCGGTGTCGTACGGGCCCGGTGATCTGGTCCCGGAGTCGTCCCGGCGGGCCCGCGGGTTCGCGGTGTGGGCGGCGTTGCGCGAGCTCGGCCGCTCCGGGGTGGGCGACCTGGTGGACCGCTGCTGCGCCCTGGCTCGCCGGTTCGCCGCCGGGCTGACCGCCGGCGGGGCGGAGATCGTGAACGAGGTGGTGCTCAACCAGGTGCTGGTCGACGTCCCCGGCGCCGATGTGGACGCCGTGGTGGACGCGGTGCAGCGGGACGGCACCTGCTGGCTGGGGGCGACCACCTGGCGCGGTCGCCGGCTGATGCGGGTGTCAGTGTCGAACTACGCCACCACCGCGGACGACGTGGACCGGTCGGTGGCCGCGATACTCCGAGCGGCCGCGTCGGCCCCGGCAGCCGCCCTGGGCTGAGGCCGCTTCACCGATCCGGGATCGCGCCGCGGGCGCGGCGCCCGCACCGCGCGGCGGATCGCGGAGGAACCGCGCGGTCTCATCGATGTGGTGCAATCGGAGCCATGGCCGAGACCGGCAACGCGATCGAGCTGGACGTCGACGGTTATCAGGTGCGCCTGACCAACCCGCAGCGGGTCTACTTCTCCGAGCGCGGCGAGACCAAGCTCGACCTGGCGAACTACTACCTCTCGGTCGGTCCCGGCATCGTCAACGCGCTGCGGGACCGGCCCTGCATGCTGCACCGCTTCCCCAAGGGGGTGGACGGCAACAAGGTGCATCAGAAGCGGCTGCCGGCCGGCGCTCCGCCCTGGGTGGAGACGGTGCGGCTGCACTTCCCGCGGTACGGGCTGCACGCCGACGAGCTGTGCGTCACCAAGCTGGCCGACGTGATCTGGGCGGTGCAGATGTCGACCGTGGAGTTCCACACCTGGAACTCGCGCCGGCCGGAGGTGGAGATGCCCGACGAGTGGCGCATCGACCTCGACCCGATGGAGCAGTGCCCGTTCTCCACGGTGCGGCGGGCGGCCCACGTGGCGCACGAGGTGCTGGACGAACTCGGCGCGGTGGGCTGGCCCAAGACCTCCGGCGGCCGGGGCCTGCACATCTACGTACGGATCGTGCAGGAACACGGCTTCAAGACGGTCCGCCGGGCGGCGCTGGCCTTCGCACGCGAGGTCGAGCGGCGGCTGCCCGACGACGTGACGACCGCCTGGTGGCGCAAGGACCGCAAACCCACCGACCTGTTCGTCGACTACAACCAGAACGCCCGCGACCACACCATCGCCGCGGCCTACAGCGTGCGCGGCAACGTGCGCGGCACCGTGTCGGCGCCGGTGCACTGGGAGGAGATCGACGAGGTGCAGCCGGACGACTTCACCATCGCGACCATGCCGGAGCGGTTCGCCCGGCTGGGCGATCTGCACGCCGGCATCGACGACGCGGTCTTCGACATCGCGCCGCTGCTGGAGTGGGCCGACCGCGACGAGCGCGAGGGCCACGCCGTGCCCGACGAGGAGTGAGTGACAGTTACCCGGTTCGGCCCGGCCGGACCGGTTCGTCGGCCCAGCGATACGCGGCCGGCGACCGGATGAACCACCCTGCGCCGACCGGGGACACGCCGAGGGCCCGACCCCGTGCGGGATCGGGCCCTCGGTAGCGACTGCGGGCGTCGTGCGTCAGTTCTGCGCGGCGTCCTCGGTCTTGGTCACCGGAACGCCGGTGACGGCGATCTTGCGCGGCTCGGTGCCGGCGTAGGCACCGGCGACCCGGACGGTCAGCAGGCCGGCGTCGTAGCTGGCGCTCACCGCGTCGGCGGTCACGTGCTCGGGGAGCGTGAAGGACCGGCGGAACGAGCCGTACCGGAACTCCCGCAGGTACCGGCCGTCGCGGTCCTCGGTGCGCTCGTCGCGCCGCTCACCGCGCACCACCAGCCGGCCGCGGTCCACCTCGACCGTCACGTCCTTGTCCAGGTCCAGCCCGGGCAGCTCGACCCGCACCAGCGCGTCGTCACCGTCCCTGGTCACCTCGGCCGCCGGGGTGAAGCCCGTCGAGCGACCCACCGTGGGGAAGGCTCGCCGGATCACCGCGTCGAACTCGGCGAACGGGTCCCTGGTCATCAGCGTTGTTGCCATGCTCGTCACTCCTGTCAGGTCTCTCGCGGGCCGGTACGTCCCAGGCCCGTCACCCTGTACAACTTGAGTCGACCCGACTCAATTCCCACGATGTGATCGCTGTCAGCGAACACGCTGCGATGCCCATCCGGCGGTTCGCCCGCAACCGGACGCAGACCGTCCGGAATGGCGGCTAGCGTCCACGCCAGCCCTCGCGAGACGGTCCACACCACGGCTGCAACGCCGAACGGAAAGGTGATCATCCATGACCCTCGAGCACGCGCCCGACGTGCGGGATGCCCGCGACGCCTCCGCCGCCGACGACCCGGCCACCCCGATCGACCCGGCCGCGGGCGAGGATCCGACGCCCTGGCTGCTGGACTCCGATCCGGCCATCCGATGGCAGGTACTGCGCGACCTCACCGACGCCCCACCCGCCGAGGTCGACGCCGAACGCGCCCGGGTCGCGACCACCGGCTGGGGCAAGCGACTGCTGGACCTGCAGGCGGACGGGCAGTGGGCCGGGGGCGCCTGCTTCCCGGGCGCCGGCTGGCGGGCGCCGCAGCCCATCGCCGGCGACCCGAACGGCCAGCCCTGGACCGCCACGCTGCCCACTTTGCGGCTGCTGCGCGACATGGGCATCGACCCGGCCGATCCCCGGGTGCGGACTGCGCTGGACGGGGTGCGCGAGCACTGCCGGTGGGAGTACGCCGGCGAGCCGTTCTTCGAAGGCGAGGTGGAGCCCTGCATCAACGGCGGCACGGTGGCGATCGGGGCCTACTTCGGGCAGGGCATGGGCGGCGGGATCGACGGGATCGTCACCAGGCTGCTCGGTGAACAACTCGAGGACGGCGGGTGGAACTGCGAGGTGGAGAACGGCTCCACCCGCTCGTCGTTCCACACCACGATGTGCGTGCTGGACGGGTTGCTGGAGTATGAGCGGGCGGGCGGGGCGATCGCAGTGACGGAGTCCCGCCGGCGCGGCGAGGAGTACCTGCTCACCCGCAGGCTGTTCCGCCGCGCGAGCACCGGGGAGGTCGCCGACCCGGATTGGTTGCGCTTCTCGTTCCCGCCGCAGTGGCACTACGACGTGCTGCGCGGGCTGGACTACTTCCGGTCCCTGGGCGGGACCCCGGACCCGCGACTGGCGGAGGCGGTGCAGCAAGTCGCCGCCA
>DASSTH010000108.1:0-3227 GCA_035708025.1 Nakamurella sp.
GTAGCCGGTGCTGTCGTCGACCTCGGCCGTGATCAGAGGGATACGGCCGTCGGCGCCAACCGTAGAACAACAACGAGCCCGCGCAGGGCCGACTGTGGCCAAAGATGGCCTTGGCCCTCCCATCGGAAGCCGTGTCGTTAATGTCCATGTGCGACCTGCAGGTGCGGCCACAACACGCAGGGCCTTGTTGTTCCGCGTCTTCATGCGCGCGAGCCCGGAACACGCCCGGACTTGGGCGCAGTTCAAGATCGCGGCAGCGGACGCTGCAGAGGACCTCGCCGCGTACGGAGCCATCAAGGAGCCGGCGTGGCGACTGCTGATGGAACTGGCCGAGCATTGGACTGCCGTCACCGGCTGGTCGACCCCGGCATCGCCCCACTTGACGCTGTGCCGATGAAGGATCGACGGTCGGAACCGTTGGGGTGCGTTCGGCTCCGTCACTCAAAGGTTCTCGTATACGTGACGCCGATGGGCGATCTCCACGACCAGGACGAGTACTTGGTCGTCATCGATGGTGGTGAGTATCCGGTAATCGCCGACGCGATAGCGCCAGAACTCCTCGTGGACGAGCTTCTTGCCGAGTTGACGCGGGTTGTCCAAGCGGGCGAGCTTCTGCTCGAGGAATGCGCGGATCCGTCGGGCGATGGCCGGATCAAGTTTGGCGACCTGTTTGGCAGCTCGGGGGGTCAGGCGGACCGCGTAGGTCACGCGGGCCACGCCACATCTGCGAGGTCAATCGCGTCGTCGTCGGACTGGAGGAACTCCTCCAACGCATCCTTGGCCAGCAGGTAGTCCTCGTTCTCGTCCAGGTACTGGGCGAGTGCTTCCGTGGCGTAGAACGTCTTCGTGCGACCCGTGCGGGCGGCCAGGTACCGCAGGCGGGCGTCCGTCTCGTCATCGACGCGGATGTTGATCTGGGGCATCCCGACCCCTCCTTCCTTGGCGCTATACAAGTGTAGCATCAGATTCCCGAGGCTCCCAACAGTCACAGTGCACACTCTGGCCACCGACACCCGGCAGCAGACCAGGTCCAGTCGCGTGGCCTTGCGATCGCCAATTGACGAACCGCAAGCGGGAAACTGCAGGTGTGAGGAGTCAGACGGCCGTAAGGCCCGTCCGGTGGTGATTCCCGTGGAGGCACCTCAACCGGGACACCCGGAGAAACTAGACCGGACCTGCCCCGAAACCGGGGCCGTCGCATCTACCTACCGGCGATCGAACGCCGCCAGCATCTCGTCGGCGGCCGCCACCGCCGTCACTGTCCCGGCCAGCACACCGGCGTGCAGCCGATCACGGACCGCGGCCACCGCGGGGGAGTGCTGCAGCCGCCCCAACAGCGTGTCCCGGACCAGGGAGGTGGCCAGTTCCCATTGTTGGGTGCTCCGCTTGGCAGCAAGTCCTGCGGCGCCGAGGAATTCGCGGTGCCGAGCCACCAGCGTCCACACCTCGTCCACCCCGTCACCGGTCAAGCCGGAACAGGTGACGACCGGCGGCACCCATCCCGACGTCCCGGCGTACACCAGGCGCAGCGCACTGGAGAGCTCCCGCGCCGCCTCCCGGGCGTCGCCCGCCCGCTCGCCGTCCGCCTTGTTGATGGCCACCAGGTCCGCGATCTCCAGTACGCCGCGCTTGATGCCCTGCAGCTGATCCCCGGAACGGGCCAGGCCCAGCAGCAGGAAGGTGTCCACCATCGCGGCCGCGGCGGTCTCGGACTGGCCGACCCCGACGGTCTCCACCAGCACCACGTCGTAGCCGGCCGCCTCCAGCAGCGGGATGGTCTGCGCGGTGGCCCGGGTGACGCCGCCGAGAGTGCCGGCACTAGGGGAGGGGCGGATGTATGCGGCGGGGTTGGCGGCGAGCTTGGGCATGCGGGTCTTGTCACCCAAGACCGATCCGCCGGTGCGGGTCGAGGAGGGGTCGATGGCCAGCACACCCACCCGGTGACCACCATCGGTCAACCGTCCGCCGAGGGTCTCCACGAAAGTGGACTTACCGACCCCCGGCACCCCGGAAATGCCCACCCGCCAGGACTTCCCGGCGTGCGGCAGGACAGTGTCCAGCAATTCGCGGGCCGCTGCTCGGTGCTCCGGGCGAGTGGACTCGACCAGCGTGATGGCCCGGGATAGGGCCGCCCGCGAGCCGTCCAGCAGGTCCCGGGCGAGCGCCGCGGGGTCCGTCGACGCCGCCGTGGTAGCCGGACCGGGCGGTTCGGACACGTCAGGAACGCTGCCCGTTCAGCGAGTCCAGCAGCGCCAGGGCGCTGTCCGCGATTACCGTTCCAGGCCCGAAAACGGCTGCCGCACCGGCCTCCTGCAACGCGGGGACATCGGCCGGTGGAATGACCCCACCCACCACGATCATGATGTCCGGCCGGCCCTCGGCGGCCAGCGCCGCGCGCAGCTCCGGCACCAGCGTCAGGTGTCCGGCCGCCAGCGTGGACACCCCGACGATGTGCACGTCGGCGTCCACCGCCTGCCGGGCGACCTCCTGCGGGGTGGCGAACAGCGGTCCGACGTCCACGTCGAAGCCGAGATCGGCGAAGGCGGTGACGATCACCTTCTGACCGCGGTCGTGCCCGTCCTGGCCGACCTTGGCGACCAGGATCCGCGGCCGGCGGCCGTGCTCGGCCTCGAATGCCGCGGTGGCGGCCAGCACCCGGTCGATCGTCTCGCTGCGGCCGGCCTCGGATCGGTACACCCCGGAAATGGTACGGATCACCGCGGTGTGCCGGCCGAACACCTTCTCCAGGGCGAGGGAGATCTCACCCACGGTGGCCTTGGCCCGGGCTGCCCGGACCGACAGCTCCAGCAAATTCCGGGACAGGCCGGCGTGGTCGGCTGAGGCGCCGGCCGCGGCCGCGGTGGTCAGCGCGTCCAGCGCCGCGCGCACCTGCTCGGCGTCGCGCTCGGAGCGCAGCCGCTGCAACTTGGCCAACTGCGCCGCGCGCACCGCGTGGTTGTCCACCGTCAAGACCTCGAACGGCTCCTCCGTCTGCACCCGGAGCGTGTTGACCCCGATCACCGGCTGGCTGCCGGCGTCGATCCGGGCCTGGGTGCGGGCGGCGGCCTCTTCGATGCGCATCTTGGGGATGCCGGCGGAGATGGCCGCGGCCATGCCGCCGGCGGCGTCGATCTCGGCGATGTGCTCGCGGGCGCGGCCGGCCAGCTGGGCGGACAGCGACTCGACATAGTAGGAGCCGCCCCACGGGTCGATGATCGCGGTGGTGC
>DASSTH010000109.1:0-2956 GCA_035708025.1 Nakamurella sp.
TGCCGGCCGGTCGGTGACGGGATGCCCCGGGGTGCACTCACGCCGATCGGTGACGGGCCGCCCGGGGTGCACTCCCGCCGATCGGTGACGGGCCGCCCGGCGCGCACTCCCGCCGATCCGTGACGGGCCGCCCGGGGCGAACTCACGCCGGTGTGACGGGATGCCACCGGCGAACTCCCGCCGATCGGTGACGGGAATCCGCGCCCGCGCCAACTCGAACCGGCTGCCCACCCCCTCGAGCCGTCCGAAAAGTCGCAACTCGATGCGCCCGGCCCTCCAGCGACCTGCGCAAACGCGCGACAGCCCGCATCGAGTTGCGACTTCTCGGAGCCCAACACCCCAGCACACCCGGTCACTCCACCGCCCCGACCCGCACCGGAACCGGAACCGGGCCAAGAGCAGGATCGCGAGGTCTTGACCGGGATCAAGGCGCCCAGCAGCGCCACGGGCTCAACTGGTGTCAGGACCGGAAGGACCGCTTCCGGCAGGGCACGAGGAGCGACGACATGACCGCCCAGATCACCGCAGCAACCCCGGCACCGCAGATCTCCGCAGCAACCCCGGCACCGCAGATCACCGCAGCAACCCCGGCACCGCAGATCGCCAGAGCAACCGAAGCACCGCAGATCGACGGAGCAACCAAAGCACCGCGGATCACCGCAGCAACGCCGGCGACCCCGATCGCCCCAGCAACGCCGGGCTCCCCCACCACGGACCCCCGGACGACGGCCCCGGTGGACCGGGACGCCGACGCCCGGCTCGCGGACCAGATCCGCATCCACCACTCGGCCATGGTCGCCGACCTGGACCGGCTGACCGCGGACCTGCGCGATGCGGACGTCGCCGGCGACGATGAGGGGGCGGCTAGGGCGAGGCTCGCGCTCGAGTCCTGGTTCGCCGACGTGCTGGTCCCGCACGCGGACGAGGAGGAGTCGACCACCTACCGGGCGGCGGCCGCACTGCCCGAGGGCCGGTGGTTGATCGACTCGATGGTGCGCGAACACCAGCTGATCAAGCGCCTCGTGGCGCTGTTCCACGCCAGCCCCGTCACCGCTGCGGCGGCCTTCGGCCGGGCCGTCTTCGAGGCGTTCGACAGCCACCAGCGCAAGGAGAACGAGGTCATCCTGCCGCTGCTCGTCGACTCCCCGGCGGTCTCCCTGGTGCAGGTGATGGGCGCCGCCCACGGCCACCAGCTGGACGCGCACGAAAACCACCACGGACACGCGCACCACGACCACGGACGCGAGCACCACCAGGACTCCGCGCCCGCTCACTGACCGAAGATGCGCAGTCCCTCCGGGTCCAGGATCCGCACCGATCCGCCCGGGCCCAACCGGACCAGGCCCCGCTCCCGCAGCAGGGCAAGCCGCCGGCTGAGGGTCTCCGGGGTGGTGCCCAGGTAGGAGGCCAGGTCGCGCTTTGTCGACGGGAGCCGGAACGTGCTGGATCCGGCTTCCGTCGCCAGCTCGAGCAGGTGCTCCGCCAATCGACGGCTCACCGACTCTCCCGTCACCGCCGATAGCTGTTGCTCGGCCCGGTCCAGCCGCTCGGACAGCGAGCCCAGCATCCGGACCGCCACCGCGGGCCGCTCGCGCAGCAGCCGGTCCACCTCGGGCCGGCCCAGGGTGCACACCTCGGCGGCCTCCAACGCCACCGCCCAGGAGTCCACCGGGCGCCCGGTTAGCAGGGTCGACTCGCCCAGGAAGTCGCCGGGGAACAGGATCCGGATCAACTGCTCGGCCCCGGAGTCGGCGATCCGATGCACCTTGATCCGGCCACTGTGCACGATCCGCAGCCCAGACCGCTCCCCCGGCCGGTGCACCCGTTCTCCCCGGGCGTACCGGCGGGTGACGGCGACCTCGGCCACCCGCCTGCGGTCCTGCTCGGACAGGTCGGCGAACAGCGGCACCCGGCTCACACAGGCGAACCGGTGATCGCGCTCGGCGTCCGCGCTCACCGCCGGCCCAGCAGCCCCGAGACCTGCTGCCAGCGCCGCTTGGCGCCCCATCCGGCGATCTTGACGAACGCCTCCCGCATGATCGAGCCGCTCATCTTGGAGTAGCCGATCTCCCGCTCGGTGAAGGTGATCGGCACCTCGGCCACCCGGAAGCCGGCGGACAGCGTGCGCCACGTCAGGTCCACCTGGAAGCAGTAGCCCTGCGACGCCACCCCGTCCAGGTCCAGCGCCCGCAGCACCGTGGACCGGTAGGCCCGGTAGCCGGCGGTCATGTCGTGCACCCCGGACCCCAACGCCAGCCGGGAGTACAGGTTGGCCCCGCGGGACAGCACCTCGCGGCTGCGCGGCCAGTTGACCACCGACCCGCCGGCCACGTACCGGGAGCCGATGGCCAGGTCGGCGTGCGCCAGCGCCCGCAGCAGCCGGGGCAGTTGCTCGGGTGCGTGTGACCCGTCGGCGTCCATCTCCACCAGCACGTCGAAGCCGCGCTCCAGTCCCCAGCGGAAGCCGGCCAGGTACGCCGCGCCCAGGCCCTGCTTGGAGGTGCGGTGCAGCACCGAGATCCGCGGGTCGTCGGCCGCCCGGGAGTCGGCCAGGTCGCCGGTGCCGTCCGGTGACCCGTCGTCCACCACCAGCACCGACACCGCCGGCACCGCCAGCAGCAGCCGGTCCAGGATCCGCGGCAGGTTCTCCCGCTCGTTGTAGGTCGGGATGATCACCAGCACCCTGCCGCTGCTGGGCAGGTTGCCGAACGGGTCCGCCGCACTGCCGGTGGCCGCAGCGCCCGAAGTCGCCCCAGCACCAGAGGTGGACGCAGCGTCCGTGCCGTGCTCGCCGTCAGTCACCGGCGGATCCCTCGCTTTCCACGGTCCGCGCCGAGCGTCGGCGGCGGGCCAGCAGCACCGCACCGGCCAGCCCGAGCGGGCAGGCGGCCGTGAGCACCCACCACACGGGAGCCCCCAGCACCGTACCCGGCGTGGTGGCGGAGATCAGCGGGAC
>DASSTH010000110.1:0-8046 GCA_035708025.1 Nakamurella sp.
GGGGAATCCGGCGGAGAGGCGTTGATGCACCAGGCCGGCCGGGCCGGCGGCGGCGACGCGCACCCCGCAGGCGGCGCCCCGGGACGGCAGTTCCGCCAGCGCGGCTGCCGCGATGCCGTAATCGATGCGCTCCAGCGCCGCGGTGAGCAGGGCGTACTCGTCGGCTATCAGCCATCGGGTGCGCCCGTCGGCGGGCCTGCTGGCCCGGTCGGTCAACAGGTCGACCAGCCGGAGCACCAGGTGGGGGTGCTGCAGATCCAGCCAGCTGCTCACCTCGGGCCAGTCGCGCAGGTCCGCCAGTGCCCCACCGGCGTCCACCACCACCAGTTCGGCGCCCTGTCCGGCGGCGATGGCGGCGATCCGGCGCAGCGCGGTGCTGCGCCCGGAACCGGCCGGACCGACCACCAGCACTGACGCGTCCGGCAGGGCGAGATGGTCACGCGTCTGGCGGTCCGGAAGGTCGGCCACCGCGAGGCAGTCCGGTAGCTCCGGGTCCGGGAGGAAGCGTTCCGGCAGCGCGGGCAGCCAGGGCGGGTGGGGGACCGGGCGGCCGGCGGCCGCCTGCCGGGCGGCGGCCACCAGCACCTCGAGTTCGGAGGGCGGGCCCGGAGCGACCGGTCGTGGCGGGCGCTGTGGCACCGACCCGTGCGTGGTCGCCGGCCGGTGAGTGGCTGCCGGCCCGTGCGTCGTTGCCGGTGCGTGAGTCCTCACCGGCTCGTGCGTCGGTGCCTGTCCGTGCGTCGTCACCGGCTCGTGCGTCGGTGCCTGTCCCTGCGTCGTCACCGGCCCGTGCCTCGTTGCCGGTTCGTGTGTCGCCACCGACCCGCCCGGCGATCCCGGTTCGTGCCGCCGCCAGACCTGCACGCCGAGCACGGCCGGTCCCGTCACCAGCGCCGACTGGAATTCCCGCACCCCGCCGGCCGTGCGCAGCAGCCCGCGTCCGGGCGTGCCGGGCCCGATGTGGGCGGCGTCCGGCACGTCGATCACATCGAGAGAGTCGATCGCATCGGTCACCCGGAGGCAGACGCGCGCCGCCGTGTTGGCCCGGATGGCCGGGGAGATCACGCCGGCCGGCCGTTGAGTCGCCAGCACCAGGTGCAGGCCGAGTGCCCGGCCGCGCTGTGCGACGTCCACCACGCCGCCCAGGAACTCCGGCAGTTCGCCGGCCAGCGTGGCGAACTCGTCGATCACGATCACCAGCCGCGGCGGTGCCGGCTCGTGCGCCGCGGCCAACCGCTCCCGCCGGCGCAATTCGGCGCGCAGGCTGGCCAGCGCCCTGGCTGACGATCCCGGATCCAGATCGGTGACGGTCCCCACCGTGTGCGGCAACGGCGTCACCCCGGCGAAGGCGGAGCCGCCCTTGTAGTCGACCAGCAGGAAGGTGACGGCCTCTGGGGGAGCCGCCAGGGCCAAGGCGGCGATGAGCGTCTGCAGCAGCTCCGACTTGCCCGACCCCGTGGTGCCCGCGATCAACAGGTGCGGGCCGTCCGCATCCAGGTCGAGCACCACCGGGCCGTCCGCCGCCAGGCCGATCACCGCTCGCGCGCTGGGGTGCCGCCAGCGGCGGGCCAGGTCGACGTCGCTGACCGGTCCCACCAGCTCCGACAGGGCCAGGTTGGCCGGAAGGCCAAGGCTGCCGACCCGGGCGTCACGCAACGGGACGAGCGCCCCGAGCAGCCGGTGGAACATCTCCGCCGGCATGCCGGTGACATCCGCCGGTCCGCCCGCCAGCTGGGCCACCGCACCGGCGACCGCGGGCCGGGGAGGCGCCTGCAGCCGTGCCTGCTGACCGGACACCAGCACGGTGGCGGCGCACTGTCCGGGGAGGTCCGACGGGGACGTCGTGGCGCACAGCACCGACACCCGGCCCGTCGGGTCCGCCCCGGCCGGCGCTGCGGGGTGCGCGGGGGGCCGGCCGGCCGGTGCGGCATCCCGGCCGCTGAGTGCGCCGGGCCGACCCGACCCGGCCGCGGCCAGGTCCAGGAACGCCGAGGCCGCCGCCGACCGGGACGCCGCAGCGCCGTCCAGCACCACGACCAGGTCCTTGCCCGGGGATCCGGCGGGCCCCGATGCCCCCGGCGCCAGCACGTGCGGCAGCTCGCGGAGCGCCAGCAACTCGGGTGACGTCCCGATCGGCAGCATGGTCAGGTCCGCCGGGGAATGCAGGGTCACCAGCTGGGCGAGCAGCCAGCGCAGTAGCGGCCGGTGGTCCCCGGTCAGGCCGAGCACGCCGACACCGGGCAGGTCGACGGTGATCGGCACTTCCGCCACCGCCGGGGGCTCCGGGGCGTCCAGCAGGGCCGGCCGGGAACCGATGCCGACCGCCAGTCGCAGGTAGTCGTCGTCGCCCGGCCGGCGCTCCCAAAGTCGGGTCGCCGATCCGGCGCGACGCGCCACGGTAGCCGGGTCCGGCCAGTGCTCCCAGGCGGCCAGCCGTTCGGCGTCCAGAGCGGCGCAGATGGCCGCCGCACGGTCCGCCACGGCCGCGTGGTACTCCCGCAGTGCCCGGCGGTGCGAGCGACGGCCGGCCGCTCGGTCGGAGATCGCCGATCCGAGCATGGTGGCCGGGCCCAGCGCGGCGAACGCCAGGTAGCTCGGGCTGCGCAGGACCAGGGCCAGCGACCCGCCCACGCCGGCGCCGAGCAGGGCGGCCAGCAGGGGTAACGGTCGGCGCGGCCGTTCCGGTGCCGTGCCAGGGGGTGGCGGAAGCGGCGGCGGGGGCGCCAGCGGGACCGGCCGGTGGGTGGTGACCACCAGGTGCCCCTGGCCGTCCGGGCGGACAGTGGGCGGTGGTTCCACGGTGGACTGCAGTCGCAGCACGGAGCCGCCCAGGCGGATCAGCGAGCCGACCGCCGCCGGTCCGCTTTCGCCCGCCGGCCGCCCGTCGATGCGCACTCCGTTGGTGGAGCCGAGATCGGTGATGCGTACCCCCGCGCCGGTGGGGTGCAGCAGCGCGTGCCGGAAGGACACCTGGGGATCACGCAGGGTCAGGTCGGCGGTCCCGTCGCGGCCGATCAGCAGCGGTTCGCCGACGAGCGGGATGCAGCGCCCGGCATCGGGGCCGGATGCCACGGCCAGCACCAGCGGCGGTGATTCGGGGAGGTCGTCGGACGGTGTGGTGTCCAGGACCATGCCGGCCAGCAGCGGCGGCGAACCGAGCAGCCAGTCGGGCTCGACCGGTCCGATGCCCAGGTGCAGGACGGTGCCGGCCGGCAGGCGGGTGGCGTTCAGCACCGCGGGCCGGACTTCGCGCCAGGGCAGCGGGCCGGGGGCGGACACCATCAGATCGAACGGGCCGGCCGGTGTGCGCACGGTCATCGGGAGCAGCAGGCGGGCCATGCCGGCGAGTGTGCTGCGTGGCGCACCGCGAGTGCGGACCGATAGCGGGCCATGGGGATGAGATTCGGACAGGGGGACAACCAGGGCTGACCTCAGCCCTGGTCGGGCCTCCCGAAGTCCGTGTCCTGCTCCGGGTCCGCGGCGGACTCGGCGCCGATCGGGTCCGTCGTTGCGGGCTCAGCGGTCGGGTCCGTCGTTCCAGACTCGGAGCCGGTCGGGTCCGTCGTTCCGGGTCCGGCGCCGGCCGGGTCCGCCGTTCCGGACTCGGCGGCCGCGCCGGATTCCGCGTCACCGCGGGAGGCCAGCAGCCGTCGGAACGACTCCAGCCGTCCGGGAGAGGCCTCACCCCGGGCGACCAAGTCGTCGAGCGCGCAGCCCAGCCCCGGTGCGGCATGATCGCAGCCCGGTGGGCAGTTCGCGGTCGCCGGAAGCAGGTCGTCGAAGGATTCCAGCACGTCGTCGGCGGTCACGTGGGCCAGGCCGAAGGAGCGCACCCCCGGCGTGTCGATGATCCAGCCGCCCCCCGGAAGGCGCAGTGCCACCGCCGAACTGGAGGTGTGCCGGCCCTTGCCCACGCCGGTGACCGTCCCGGTCGCACGGTCCGCGTCCGGCACCAGGGCGTTCACCAGGGTCGACTTGCCCACCCCGGAATGGCCGATCAGGGCGCAGACCCGGCCGGCCAGTTCGGTGCGCACGGCGTTCACGGAATCCGCCGCCAACCGCCGCGACCGCTGCTCCCGGCGGGTCACCAGCACCGGCAGGTCCAGCTCGGCGTAGGCGGCGAGCAGGGCGGCGGGATCGGCGAGGTCGGCCTTGGTCAGCAGCAATACCGGCTCCAGGTGCCCGGTGTAGGCGGCCACCAGGCAGCGGTCGATGAATCCGGTGCGCGGCGGCGGGTTGGCGACCGCGACGACGATCAACAGTGCGTCGGCGTTGGCGACCAGCACCCGTTCCGACGGATCGGTGTCGTCGGCGGAGCGGCGCAGCACGCTGGTCCGTTCGCCGATGCGCACGATGCGGGCCAGCGTGTCCGGCCGGCCGCTGATGTCGCCGACCAGATCGACCCGGTCGCCGACCGCGATCGCCCGGCGGCCCAGTTCGCGAGCCCGCATGGCGGTGACCAGATGCTCGGTGCGGCGATCCTCGTCCACCAGGCAGGTGTAGCGGCCCCGGTCCACCGTGGTGACGAATCCGCCGACGGCGTCCTGGTGGGCGGGACGGGTCTTGGTGCGCGGCCGGGAACTGCGCCCGGGGCGGACCCGGACGTCGTCGTTGTCCCAGTGCTCGGCGAGCCGGCTCAGGGTTGCTCCCGCGGAGACAGCATCCGCCTCCAGGCTTCAGGGAAGTCCGGCAGCGTCTTACCGGTGCAGCCGATGTCGTCGACCAGCACGCCGGGTATCCGCAGGCCGACAATGGCGCCCGCGGTGGCCATCCGGTGGTCGGCGTGTGCCCGCCAGAGGCCGCCGTGCAGCGGGCCGGGGGTGATGTGCAGGGCGTCGTGGTCGGCGGTGACGGTGCCACCGATGGCGCCGATGTCCTCCGCCAGCGCGGCGAGCCGGTCGGTTTCGTGACCCCGGAGGTGACCGATACCGCGCAAGTGGCTGGGGCCGTCCGCCAGCACCGCCATGGCGGCAACCGTGGGGGTCAGTTCGCCGACGTCGTGCAGATCGATGTCGATGCCCCGCAACGTCCGGGGTCCGGTGACCGTCAGTCCGTCGGGCGTGAGTTCGGCGACACAGCCCATCCGTTCGGCGATGTCACGGAACGCGTCACCGGCCTGATTGGTCTGCGACGGCCATCCGGGCACCGTGACGCGGCCCGCGGTGACTGCGGCGGCGGCCAGGAAGACCGTGGCGTTGGACAGGTCGGGCTCGATCGGCTCGGTCCACGGCTGCACGGGACCGGGGAAGACCGTCCAGGTGTGGGGCGTGGAGTCGTCGACCCGCACGCCGACCGCACGCAGGCACTGCACGGTCATGTCGATGTGCGGCAGTGAGGGGACCGGCTTGCCGTCGTGCACCACCGTCACGCCGTGGGTGAACGACGGCGCGGCGAGCAGCAGACCGGAGACGAATTGCGAGGACCCGGACGCATCGATGGTGACGGTTCCGCCGGGTAGCGCTCCGGTGCCGGTCACCTGGAAGGGCAATGCGTCGCCGGTGATGTCGGCGCCCAGCGCCCGCAACGCGTCCAGCACGGTGCGCATGGGGCGCCGCCGGGCGGCTTCGTCACCGTCCAGGGTGATCACTCCGTGGGCGGTGGCGGCCAGCGGCGGCAGGAATCGCATCACGGTTCCGGCCAGGCCGCAGTCGATACGGGCCGGACCGTGCAGTGCGGCGGGGGTGATGATCCAGTCGCCGGAGTCGTCCACCCGGACACCGACGCCGAGCGCGGCAAGACCGGCGGCCATGAGGCGGGTGTCCCGGCTGTGCAGCGGGCGGATGATCCGTGACGGGCCGGCGGCCTGCGCGGCGAGCACCAGTGCCCGGTTGGTCAGCGACTTGGAGCCCGGCACCGGGACGGTGGCGTGCACCGGTGAGGGTGCCGTCGGAGCGGGCCAGCCGTCGTGACCGCCCACCGGCCGGCCGTCGGCGTCACCGGCGGCGGTTTCCGGCGCCGGCGCGCCCGGGCGGCTGACCGGTGTATCGGCGTCGGCGGCCGCCCCGGTGGGCGTGGTCTGGTGGGTCGGGGTCACCCCGACATGATCCCGCATGCGCGGCCACCGGGAGGTGGCGGGCGAACGCCGAGCGCTGTGCGGTGACACCGGCGGCCCGCGGCCCGGCGGGTCGACCTGCCGGCGGGTGCCCTGGCGGTCTCGGCCCCGCTACGCCGTCACGCCTCGCGGGAGGGCGACATACCAAGGTCGGGTCGTCGCGTCGGCGCGCGGCTCCTCTAGAACGGCGGCACATTGGCGCCCGGCTCCTCTAGAACGGTGGCGCATCGGCGCCCGGCTTCCGGTGTCCGTCAGCCGACGACGGTTCGCCCAGCCGACGCCACGGCTGTCCGCCATCGCCGGGCACTTCGTGCTCGCCCTGCGCTTCCTGCTCGCCTGCGCACGAGCCCTCGTCCGGCGCTCCGTGCTCGCCGGGCTCTGCTTGTTCGCCTGCGCCCGCGTCCTCGTCCGGCGCTCCGTGGTCGCCGGGCTCTGCTTGTTCGCCTGCGCCCGCGTCCTCGCCCGGCGCTCCGTGCTCGTATGGCATTACCGGCTGGCCCGGTACTACCGGCCCGCCCGGCACTACCGGCTCGCCCGCGCCATCGCCCCGCGTGGGTCCGGCGATGTGGTCCGCCGACTGGGCCATCTGGTCGGCCCAGTCGCCGTCCACCACGAGCGGTGCCGGCTCACCAGGGCTGGTGACTTCGGGAGGCCGTTGGCAGGTACACGTCTCCGGACAGTCGCACGCCGCCACGGCGGCCGCGGCGCCGAGGTCGGCATGCCAGAGCGGATCGGGTCGCCAGGTGTACACGCGGCCGAGTGGCGTGGTCCAGGTGTACGTGCCGTCCCTGGCCCGATGCAGGACGAAGCCGCGTCCGGCGTCCTTGCCGTGGTGATGGTGCGGACAGGGAGGCGCGAGATTGTGATCGCTGGTGGTACCCAGGGTCGGCAGTCCGGTGACCGGATCGGGCCGGGCCGGCACGACGTGGTCGATGTCGCCGCGATCGGCCGGATGGTGACAGCTGGGTGACGGGCACTCCTGGTCGCGGGCGCGGACGAAGTCCGCCAGATGTGGAGGTGGCTTGTACCGGGTGTGCCCGTAGTCGAGCAACTGCCCGCTGACCGGGTCGCACAGCAGCCGGAACAGCTCGCCGGACCCCACCAGGTCCAGCGCTTGCTCGCTGGTGATCGGACCGTGGCCGACGAGCTCGCACGGCAGCTGTTCGCCGAGCAACACTGGGTAGGGCACCGTGACGGCGACCCGCGCCGTGTTGCGCGCCTTGTCCGACAGCTTGAGGCCGGCCCACCCGCCGGCACCCAGGATGTCGGCGCAGATCTGCACCAGGGCGTCCACCCTGCGGTTGCCGAGGGTGCGGGTGTCGCCGTCGCGACGAATGGTGTCGGCGCTGGCAGTGACGGCGCGCCAGATGGTGTCGACGTCCTGGGCGGCGGCGCGCACCGTCAACGTGGCCATGCCGTCCTCGTCGGGACGCCGGCTCATGTGCCGGTCCGCCCTGGC
The DNA here is from genome assembly GCA_035708025.1 of Nakamurella sp. Lineage (GTDB taxonomy): Bacteria > Actinomycetota > Actinomycetes > Mycobacteriales > Nakamurellaceae > Nakamurella. Next base: position 7,512 of record DASSTH010000110.1, read on the forward strand.
GGCGCGGTGCCGATCGGCCGCGCCATCCGGATCGATGGCGATGACCGCCCGCCCGGCTCGCCGGCGCACCGCCAGGGGAGTGGCGCGGCCCGCCTCGGGAAGCACCGCCTGTTCGACGGCGTGGGCGGTGTCGGCCGAGCAATGGAGCGTGGCCCGCACGATCGCGGTGGCCCTGGCATCGTCGATCCGACCGGCCTCCAGCTCGGCGAGGGTGTCCGGGTTCTTGTCGCGGAGGTGCTCCGCAACGCCCAGCAGAGCGGAGGCCTCGCTATCGGTGACGTGCAGGGCCATCGCCAGTTCGGTCGCTAGGAACTGGTAAATCCCCGGATAGCAGGCGGACAACGCGGCCACGTCCCGGTACTGCTGCCCCTGAAGGTGCGCGATCAGCTTGGTACGGGCGACGACGGTCGAGAGTACCGTGTCCGCCCAGGTGGGGTCGGCGGGAACGGCACGGCCGACGATTCGGAAGTTGCCGTACTCCTCGTCGATCACCTCCCCCGTGCCGGGAGCGGGGGCCGGCCGGTCGGGGCGGGCG
>DASSTH010000111.1:0-16652 GCA_035708025.1 Nakamurella sp.
GACAAACGACCGGTGCCCGGTGAGGCGGGCGGATCCGCGGTGATGTGCGCTGGTTCATAGCATCAGCACCACCGCGCAGGCGAACAGTCCGGCGGCCAGGTAGGCGGTGTAGTCGTTGACCGATCCGGTGTGCACCGCACGTAGCCAGCGCACCGGGGCGGGTTCGGGGATGCGCAGGTACACCGCTGCCAGCACCAGCCCGATCGCCAGGCTGCCCAGGGCGATGACCAGGTCCTTGGGGCTGCCGTAGTCGAAGGTGACGGCGACGTGCGGTAGCCGGCCGGCCCCGCCGAGCACCGCGTCGGCGTAGCGCTCCGGATGCAGCAGTGACGAGGCGGCAGGTGCGACGGCCCACCGGATCACCCGTGCGGGCAGTACACCGAACGCCACGCACCCGACGGCCAACGCCCCGACGGTGAATCGGCTGCCTGCACCGGTGGGCTCCAGGTGCTCGTAGGGCTCCGTACGCCGCCGGAAGAACGCCAGGTAGGCGGCCCGGCACAGCGCCGCGATGGTGACGATCTGGGCGAGCTCGGCGACCGCGAACGCCGCCCACTCCCCGTTCTCCATCAGGCCCTGGTGCACCAGTCCCAGCGAGGCGTAGCCGTTCATCGGCGGGATGCCGGCGATGGCGATCACCCCGATGCTGAATCCACCGGCGAGCAGCGGGCGGTGTCGCGCCAGGCCGCCCATCTCCGACAGGTCCGTCTTGCCGGTGGCGTGCACGATGGTTCCGGCGCACAGGAACAGCATTGCCTTGAACAGCGCGTGGTTGATCATGTGGTAACTGGCGCCGGCCACCCCCGACTCGTTGACCGTGGCGAAACCCAGTATCAGCACGCCCATCTGGGACACCGTGTCCCAGCCCAGCAGTCGCTTCAGATCATTCTGGGCCAGCGTCAGCACCGCGCCGAGCAATGCCGTTCCGGCGCCGATCACGGTGAGCAACACGGTGGCCGAGTGCATCCGTGACGCCGGAAAGATCTGCAGCACCAACCGCGCGATGGCGATGATCCCGATGTTGTACATCAACGCCGAGAACAGCGCCGACACCGTCCCGGGCGGCGCCGTGTGCACGTCGGGCAGCCAGCCGTGGAACGGCATCAGTCCGGCCTTGGTGGCGTATCCGGCGATCGACAGCGCCAGCGCCAGCATGTCCGGCCGTAGGACGCCGGAGCCCAGAGCGTGGTGCAGTTGTCCGAAGTTCAGTGCCCCATGGTCGGCATAGAGAATGCCGGCACCGGCGAACACGCAGAACCCGGCGATGGAGGTCAGCACCAGCAACTTGAACGTCGCCTCGAGCGCCGGCGGCCGGGACAGGAAGAAGCCGGAAAGCCCATAACTGGACAGCGCGGCGACCTCGAACCAGACGAACATGTTGATCGAGTCGGCGGTCAGGGCAGTGCCGATGACCGCCGCCAGCAGCAATTGCACCAGGCAGGTCAGGAAACCCAACTCCCGCTTGCCGAGATGGCCGAGTTCGGAGTGGATGTAGATCAGCAGCAGGGTGCCGAGCAGGCCGGTGACGATGGCGAACGACATGCCGAACGGGTCGGCGGCGAACGCGATGCCCAGCGCCGCGCCGTTCACCGGCCCCCAATGTCCCAGGTAGTGCGAGATCACCACGCCGTCGCCCGCGTACACCGCCGGCGCGATCAGCAACAGGAGTGCGGTGGTGCCCGCCATCACCACAGTCCCGACCAGCAGCGGCAACTGCCGGTGCGCCAGCGCCGCCAGCACCGCCAGCACCGCCCCGGTGATGGGAAGTACCACGGTGAGCGGAAGCAGTGAGGCCGCGAACGCCGTGCTCATCCGGTGCTCATGGTGTGCTCGCTCGCTGCCCGCCCGGTGCCCCCGCTGGTCACTCGGTGGCCACTCGCTGCAGGTTCGCTGCCGGACCGTCGCCGGACGTGCGTCATCCCCGCAGCTCGCGGCTGTCGTCGGCGTCCAGGCTGCGCCGGTGCTGGGTCACCCGCACCGCTACGGTGAGGAACACCGCGGTGACCGCCACCCCGATCACGATGGCGGTCAGGCAGAAGTTCTGCAGCACCGGGTCGGCGACGTTGCCGTGCACCAGATCCTGTGGCGTGGCGCCGTCCGGGGGGCTCAGCAGCACCGGCGCGGTGGACCCCCGGCGGTAGGCCATGGACACCAGCAAAAGGTAGGTGGACGCCTCCATCAGCGAGAGCCCCATCACGATCTTGATCAGGTTGCGGCGGCTGATCGCGGTGTGCAGGCCGATGCAGAACATCAGGGCGGCGGCCAGGTAATTGGCGACGATCATCCGGAGCGCTCCGCACCGGAACCCTCATCACCGCCGGCCCGGTCGCCGGAACTCCCTCCCGTCGACTGCTCCTGGTCCTCCGGCTTATCGGGGGTCCAGTCGTGCTTCATGGCCAGCATGGCGAAGATGGCGATCGTCAGACCGGTGCCGACCTCGAGTAATTCGGTGGCCGAGAACGCCTGCACCAGGCCACCGCTGGCGATCGTCCGCACCGGCGCCAGGGGCAGCCAGTTCGCCATGACCGACCCGTTCCAGAAGAACCCGCCGACCGCCAGGCCCACCACGACGCAGGCACCGACCATTTCCACCGGTTCCAGCACGTCCGGCCGGACCACCGTGCGCACCGCCCGGTAGCCCAACGCCGCGTACAGCAACAGCGCAACCCCGGCCAGGGCAGCGCCACCCGGGAAGCCGCCCCCCGGCGCGAAACCGTGCGCGGTGAGGTAGATGGCGGTCACCGCGAGGACGATTGCGGCCCCGCGTGCGGCCACCCGCACCACCACGGTCATCGCCTCGCTGTGTTCCGGCGCCCGCGATCCCAGCGGGTTGGTGTCGGAGGAGTAGCGCTCGCGGATCGAGCCGCGCATCCCGGACGAGCCGTCCTCCCCCGCCGTGTCCTCGCCCGCCTCCTCCTCCTCGGCCCGCCGCGCCTCGTCCTCCTCCCGGGACTCCGGAACCCCGCCGTCACCGTCACCGCCGCCTGCACGGTTGCCGCTGCCGTCGCCCGTGCCGGACGGAGCCGATCCAGCCGACCGATCCGGGTCGCTCTCCCGCTGCTCCTGCTCGCCGGCCTCCTCCTCACCGACGAACTCGGCGCGCCGCTCCCGGTGGCGGGCCAGCGTTGACACCGACACCACGGCCGCCAACAGCAAGAAGGTCTCGCCGAAGGTGTCGAAACCACGCGTGCCGTAGACGATCTCGTTGACAGGCTCGGTGATGTGCCATTGCGGCAGGGCGATCTCCAGCGCGTAGCGGGCGATCGCCGGCAGCGGTGCGCCTTCCCGCGGCAGCGCCAGGAACCCGAAGACCAACACGGCCAGCACGGCGAGCGTGCACGTCCAGGCCAGCCGGGGCCGGTGCACCGGCTCGACGACAGGTGACCCTGCCCGGGCGCGCTCCAGCGCCTCGCCGTCAGCCATGGTCGGCGCCATCCGGGCCACCGTGCCGGCCGGAATCCGGGTCGCCCCTGGTCTCTGTCCCGCCGCCGCCCTGGGAGCCCTGCTCCTCGCCGAGCTGGCCGGTGTCCTTGACGTCGGTGCGGGTCTTGCCGATCGCCAGCAGGTACAGCACCGGCAGCGCGATGGCACCCACCACGACCTCGGCGTGCGCGTCGTCCGGTGCGCCCAGCACCACGAACAGCACCGTGAGCAGGGCTCCCACCCCGGACAGCGCCATCGTGGCGCCGTTGAGGTTGGGCAGCCGCAGCACCAGCACGGAACAGGCCAGAATGCCGGCCAGGATCAGGTAGTCCAGGATCCAGAAGCCCGGCACGGTCACTCCCTGGGCTGGTCGCGCACCGAACCCGGCCACATCGGCACATCGGTCAGGTAGGCCGACCGGCCCACCGCATGGGAGGTGGCCGGGGCCAGCACCAGCAGCAGGGCCGCCACGATCAGCGCCCGGCTCCCGTACGGAGACACCGGCCCGGCGAACACGGCGATGGCGACCAGTATCGGCAGCGCACCGAAAGTGACCAGCTGGGTGGAGCACTGGATGCGGTTGTACACGTCCGGCATGCGGATCAGCCCCACGGCGGCGGTCAGCGAGAACAGCGCGCCCCAGCAGCTCAGGATGATCGTGGCGATGTCCGTCACAGCAGCCCCCGCTCCAGATAGCGGGCCCACACCAGGCCGCCCAGGTAGGAGAAGGACGCCAACCAGATGGCCACGTCCAGATAGCCGCTGCGGTCGGCGGCGACCGCGAACAGCAGCACCACCAGCGCGCCCTGCGTGCAGATCGAGTTGACCGCGACGATCCGGTCGCTCACCGACGGCCCGCGGGCCAACCGCACCACCAGCACACCGACCACCACCATCTCGGCGATGGCCAGCGCCAGGAACCAGCCGGACATGCTCACCTCCCGGTGATAGCGGAAACCCGGGTGATCGACAGCACCGCGTCCTCCACCGGCCCGTTGACGGCGCGGCGCACGGCGTCGTCGCCCCGGGGCGGGACGGCGACGGCGTGGAACTGCAACCGGTGCGCCGCGCGATCCAGATCGATGAGCTGGTTGTCCACGATCAACGAGGTGGCCAGCCCCACGGTGGCCAGCTCGCCGTCCGAGCGGGCCAGCGTCGGCGCGGTGACCATCCCGCTGGACAACGGCCGGGACGGCGCCCAGATGCGCCGCGCCAGCGCCACGTTCTCCCGGGCGATGCCCCACCCGACGACCGCCAGCAGCCGGGCGATGCCGTACAGCCGGCGCGGGGCCAGCAGCCGCCAGGGCGGCACGATCTCCCCCGTCGGTGCCAGCGCCAGGCCGACCAGCACCGCCACCCCGGCGCCCGCACCGAGGTTCTCCGCGGTGGCGGTCCAGGTGAGCAGGTTCCACACCAGATAGGCCCACAGCACGCCGCCGGCGAACCGCCTGCCCAGCGCCCGGCGCGACACCTGCCGTCGCCGGCCGGTCACGGCCCAGCACGCCTCATCGCACGCCTCCCCGAGCGGACCTGGACGATCACCGCCCGGAGAGCACTACCCGCAAACGGCGTCCGGTCACGCGGTGCGGCCGGCTACCCGGGAGGGAGGTGCCGACGTCGCTGGAGCTCGTACAGCAGCACCGCCGCAGCGGTGGACAGATTCAGCGACTCGGCCGTGCCCTGCATGGGGATGGCCACCGCGTCGTCGCACCGGTCGACCAGATCCTGCGGCACGCCGGCACCCTCGCTCCCCAGCAGCAGCACCGATCCGCCGTCCAGCGGCCCGTCCCACAAGGACCGGCGGGCGGAGCCGGTGACCGCCAGCACCGGGCGGCCCGCCGCGGCCGCCCAGCCGAACAATTCGTCGGGACCCCGGACGGCGCCGATGGGCACGGCGAACAGCGAACCCATGCTGGCCTTGACCGCGGCGGGGGCGAAGGGGTCCGCGGTGTCGCCCACCAGGATCAGGCCGGCCGCCCCGGCCGCATCCGCAGTGCGCAGGATGGTTCCGATGTTGCCGGGATTGCCGGCCCGGTAGAGCACCACCACCGGATCGGCCGGCGACCGGGCCAGCCGCTCCGTGATGGACGACAGGTCGGGCAGCACGGCCCGCACGATGGCGGCCAGTCCCGCCGGGCCCTCCCGGTCGGACAGGTGCGCGAACACCTCCCGGCTCACCAGAACCACCCGCACCCCGGCCGCCCGCTGCTGATCCACCATGCGGCGGGACGGCTCGTTGGTCAGCAGTTCCGGAGCGACGATCAGGGTGTCCACCGGCCAGCCGGAGGTCACCGCTCGCCAGACCGGCTGCAGCCCTTCGACCACGAAGGACCCGGTCCGCCGCCGGTACTTGCGGTCCGCGAGCTGGCGCACCCGCTTGACGGTCGGGTTCGCGAAGCTGCTGATCACCTCGTCCACGGCGACCATCCTGCCCTGTGGCGACGGCCGCACCGCACCCATCCGCGGGCCGTATCGCGCACCCGGCCGGCGATGAGGTGCGCGGAACATGGCAGCGGGAACACAGCGCAGGTTCTCGGTGGCGGCTCCCCGGGTGACGGGCGTCGCGGTCGAAGGCGTCGGACGGGCGTCGGCCGGTGCAGCGCGACGGCGCGCCCCGCTTCCTGTCGCGGACCAGCAGGTGGAATACTCGTTTCACACTGCACAGGAGGGACCGTCGATGGACGATCTGCGCATCGTCGGCGCGCACATCTTGGACCCGGCCGGCGGAACGGACGCCATCGGCGACATCGCGGTGTCCGGCGGACGTGTGCGGGCAATCGGCGAGGTGCCCCCGGCCCCCGCCAGGACGCAGGTCCCGGCCCACGGCCTGCTGGCCACACCGGGGTTGGTCGACCTGCACACGCACCTGCATGCCGGCGGCACCTTCTGGGGGCTGAGCCCGGACCCGATCGCCTGGTACACCGGCGTGACCACCTGGGTGGATGCCGGCAGTGTCGGCGCCTACGGGTTGCAGGCGATGCTGTCCGCCCGCCGCGATTTCACGGTGCGCAGCGCCATCATGCTGCACATCTCGGCGCACGGACTGTCCGCACGCACCGGCGAATCCCGCGACCTGGCGTTCCTGAACGCCGATGCGGCCACGACGGCGATCTGCCGGCACCGGGACGAGGTGCGCGGCATCAAGGTGCGGATGGACTCCAGCACGGTCGGCGACAACGGGTTGCGCCCGCTGGAGATCGCGCTGCAGGTCGGCGAGGCGACCGGCGTGCCGGTGATGGTGCACATCGGCAGCGGCCCGTTCGGCCTGGACGAGGTCGTCGACCTGCTGCGGCCCGGCGACGTCATCACCCACTGCTCGGGACGTGGCGCGCTGGGCATCACCCGACCCGGCACCATCCGGGACAGCTTGCAGGACGCCTACCGGCGCGGCGTGATATTCGACATCGGCCACGGCGCCGGCGGTTTCAGCTTCGAGGTGCTGGACGGCTATCTGGAACTCGGCATGCCGCCGCACACCATCTCCAGCGACCTGCACGTGCTGTGCGCCAGTGGTCCGGCGTTCGACCTGCCGACGGTGATGGCGAAGCTGCTGGCCGCCGGCCTGCCGCTGGCCGACGTGGTGCGGGCGGCGACCGGCACCCCGGCCGGTGTGCTGGGGCTGGCCGCCGGCACCCTGGCGCCGGGCGCGCCGGCCGACCTGGCGCTGTTCCAGATCGACGAGACACCGACGCCGCTGGGGGATGTGCACGGCGTGACGCGGACGTCGACGCAGCGGCTGCGCAATGTCGCGACGTTCGTCGGCGGCCGGCGGCTGGCTCCGGCATTCCCGCCGGCACCGCCCTCCTGGGTCCCGCTGTCCGACGCCCAGCGCGCCGCGCTGGACCGGCGAGAGCGGCTGCTACGGGAGATGCTGTGCGAGCCGTTGGTGACTCCGGATCAGGTGCAGAACCAGATCCCCACCGCTCCCGCACCGGTCCCGGCCGTCCCGGCCGCCACCCCCGCCGCGCGCGCGATTCCCGGCGCACCGCAGGACATGCCGGCGGGTGCGCCGTGACGCCGCCCACCGAGCCGGCCGCCGAGCCGGCCACTGAGCCGCCCGCCGAGCCGGCCGCTGAGCCGGCCGCCGTCGGTAGCATCCCGGAGCTGCTGTCGTTGGCCAGGCGCACCATGCGGCCGGAGGTCTTCGACTACATCGAACTCGGTGCTGGCGCCGAATCGACGGCACAGCGCAACAGGCAGGCGTTCGGCCGCTGGGAGTTCCACCCCCGCATGCTGTCCGGCCTTGCGCTGCCGGACACCAGCACCGTGCTGGGCGCCATCCCGCTGTCCCTGCCGGTGATCACCGCACCGTTCGGCAACGACGGCTGGATCCACCCGGACGGCCACCTGGCGGTCGCCCGGGCAGTGCACCGGGTGGGCACGGTGAACGTGGCGCCGCACGGCAGCAGCCACTCGCTGGAGGACATCGCCCGGGCGGCCGGCGGCAGCCAGGGCATGTTCCAACTGGGGCTGAACCGGTCCGAGGACGAGACCCTGGCGATGGCGGACCGGGCCGCGGCGGCGGGCTACCGCTACCTGCTGTTCACGCACCTGCCCACCAGGGCCTGGCGGGAGCGGATCTACGAACACCGCCTCGACCTGACGCCCTATTCCCGGGCCAACGACCCGGTGGACTCGCTGACGATGGACGCCGCGCACGCCGAGGCGGCCAGGCGCTGGGACTGGGACCGGTTCGCCGCACTGGCCGCGCGATGCCCGTTGCCGTGGTTCCTCAAGGGGATCCAGCAGGTCGAGGACGCCCGGCGGGCGCTGGACTGCGGCGCGGCGGGGCTGTACGTGTCCAACTACGGCGGCCGCAACCTGGACTGCGTGCCCGCCAGCATCGACCAGCTCGGGGCCATCGCGGACGAGGCGGCCGGCCGGGTGCCGATCGTGTTCGACAGCGGCATCCGCCGCGGCACCGACGTGGTCAAGGCACTGGCCCTGGGTGCCACCGCGGTCGCGGTCGGCCGGCTGACGGCGTTCGCGGTGGGTGCGGGCGGGGAGCCGGCGGTGGCCCGGATGCTGGAGCTGTTGCGCGCCGAGATCGTCGCCGTGCTCGCCGAGCTCGGTGTCGCGAGGGTGCAGGAACTGGGGTCGCGTCACCTGACCCGGACCGACGGTTTCACCTTCGCCCCATTGGAACATCGCAACCGGGAGATCTGAGGGCGTCACCGGCGGGCGATCAGCACCCGGCCCCCACGATCGCCGGTGCGGACGCCGTCGCGGACGCTCCACACGCCGTTGACCAGCACGTGCCGAATTCCCCGCGGCGGCTGCCAGGGATCGGCGAAGGTGGCCGCGTCGGCGATCCTCGCCGGGTCGAACACCACAAGGTCGGCGAACGATCCGGGCCGCAGCACGCCACGCCCGGGAATCCCGACCCGTTCGGCCGGCAGCCGGGTGCACCGGCGGACCGCCTCCGGCAGATCCAACACCCCGGCCCGCACGTAGCGGCCCAGCACCCGGGGAAAGGTTCCCATGGTGCGTGGATGTGGCCGGCCGGTGCGACGGCCCACGGGTAACGCGGAACCGTCGGACCCGATCGCGCAATTCGGGTAGCCAAGGAAGGCGCGCACGTCGGCCTCGTCACGAGAGTGCACCACCAGTTCCAGGTCGTCACCGGAGGACAGGCACAGGTCGATCATCGCCTCGGCGGGGCTGCGGCCGGTGCGCAGGGCCACCTCGGCCAGGGTCCGGCCGATCGCCGAGGCATCGGCGGGTGAACTGCGGGCGATGGTGAACCGGTCCCACCGCCAGGGGATGCCGCGGTACCAGCCGCGCCGGATGTCGGCGAGCACCCGGTCACGCAGGCCGGGGTCGGACAGCCGGCTCCGCCAGCCGGGTTCCCCGCCCTGCTGCACCCAGTCGGGCAGGAACTGCGGCAACGATCCGCCGGATGCCGCATAGGGGTAGACGTCGATGGACACGTCGGCGGCGGCCGTGGCGGCCCGGTCCACCGCGGCCAGCACCCGGTCGGCGGCACCCCAGTTGTCCGGGTTGTTGAGGGCGGCATGGGACAACTGCACCCGCACACCGGTGGCGTGGGCGACCCCGATCGCCTCGTCGACCGCGCCGAATTCGTTGTCCCCGTACACCCGGGCGTGCGTGGCGTACAGCCCGCCATGGTGCGCGACGATGCCTGCCAGGTCGGTGATCTCGGCCGGATCGGCGTAGCTGGACGGTGACCAGGTCAATCCGGTGGACATGCCCCAGCAGCCCGCCTGCATCGCGTCCCGGAGCCGCCGCCGCATCACCTCCTGCTCGGATTCGTCCGGCGGCCGCTGTGCGTGTCCCATCGCCGACAGCCGCAGCGCACCGTGCCCCACCAGCGGCGCCACGTTCGTCAACGGCCGGGCGCGGCGGACGGCGTCCAGATAACCGACGGCATCGGACCAGTCCGGGACCAGCAGCCCGACATCCGGCACCCGCGCCATGTGGTCGGCGGTGACCCGCGGCTCGGCGGCCACCGGGAACGGCGAGAACCCGCAATTCCCGGTCACCTCCGTGGTGACGCCTTGCAACAGCTTGCTGTCCGCGTCCGGATGGCGGATCACGTTGACGTCCGAGTGCGTGTGGATGTCCACGAAGCCGGGTGCCGTCACCAGGCCGGTGCCGTCGATCACCTGCGCCGCAGGCACATCCGCGCCGATCCGGCCGACCACCGCGATCCGGTCCCGCACGATGCCCAGGTCCGCCGGGAACTCCGGTGCGCCGGTTCCGTCGACGACGGTGGAGTGACGGATCACCAGATCGAGCATGGTCGCCGCACCCCGTCGGTCAGCTCACGGGTCCGGCCGCCGGATCGGCCGGCGAGGCCAGCACCACCAGCATCTCCCCCTGCTCGACGGCGGCGGCGCGCCGCATCATCATCACCGTCGACCGCCGCGGGCAGGCCAACTGCTGCAGTTCCGCGCCGCCACGGTCGACCAGGACGCCGAGCAGCCCACCGGCCTCCACCTCGTCGCCGGCGCCGGCCGCCGGTACGAAGTAGCCCGCCCGCTGCGCGGTCAGGTCCGTGGCGTCCACGTCGCCGTCGCCGCGGACGTGACGGGCCGCCGGCGACGGCACGGCGATGTCCGCCGGCGCGTCGACCAGCCGCAGCCGGGACAGCACGCGCAGCACCCCGGCGACATAGCTGTGCACCCGGCCGGGGTCCAGCCGCTCCCCGCCCAGCGACTCGACGTACAGGCCGACGCCGCCGTGCTGCTCGACGTGCGAGATGGTCCGCCCGGGCGCGAGTTCCGGATGTTCCCACACGAAGTCGGCGCCGAAGGCGGCCGCCAGGTCCGCGGCGTCCACCGGCCCGGCCGCCGAACCGCTGCGGAACCCGGCCAGGAACGGCATGTCGTACCTGCGACCGGCCGTGTGCAGGTCGATCACCAGGTCGGCGTGGTCCAGCACCTCCTGGGCCAGTCGGTGCGCCAACCGGGCGGTCGGCCCGCCCGCCGGGTCCCCGGGGAACGTCCTGGCCAGGTTGCCGCCGTCGCGCGGGCTCACCCGGGACGCCGCGTCCGCCGCGGCCTGGTGGGCGACCGGAACGACGGTGAGCGTGCCGGCGACCACGGGGACGCCGATCCGGGCGAGCAGGCCCGCCGCCACGATCCCGGTCACCTCGTCACCGTGCACGCCGCCCAGCACCGCCACGCGCGGGCCGCCGGCCGCGCCGGAGAACCGCACCACCTCGAAGGAGGCGTCCGGGTCCACCTGTACCCGCCGCCGGTCGGCCGCCTGCGCGCCGCCGCCCAGCAGCCGCCGCCACTGGTCGGGGTCCGGGAACCGCCTCCGGTCAGTCCCCGTAGGGGCTGCAGTACCCGTTGCGCCGGTAGTCCTCATGGGCCTGTGCCATCCTCTCCGCATCCAGGGTGACGCCGAGACCGGGTGCGTCGCCGATGGTCTGCACGCCGCCGGGGTGCCGCACCGGATCGGCAACCACGTCGCCGACCAGCATGCCGTGGTAGGTCTGGTGGGCGTAGTCGCACGCCGAGCTGACCGCGAGCACCTGCATGGCGGCCCGGGTGGCGATCGAGAGCGGCGCGAAGCTGTGGTAGACCAGCGGCACGCCGGCGATCTCGCACATCGTCGCCGCCGCGTGGAACGCCCGGATGCCACCCGCCTGCCAGGGGTCGGTCATCACCACGTCCGCCGCGCCGCCCGCCAGGATGTCGAACGTGTTGTGGTTCAGCCAGCTGGACTGGTTGGCGGCGATCGGAACCGGCGACAGCCGCCGCAACGCCGCCATGTCCGCCAGCCGGTCACCGCGCAGCGGTTGCTCGACGTACTGCAGGTCGAACTCCTGCAGCGCGAACACCATGCGCCTGGCGACATCGAAGGTCCAGGCCTCGTTGGGGTCGATGCGGATCTGCACCCCGGGACCACCACCCCGGCGCACCGCCTCCGCGGCCGCCAGGTCCTGTTGCGGGCCGAAGCCGGCCTTCACGTACAGCGTCCGGAATCCCTGCCCGGCCAGTCGTTCCGCCTCGGCGGCGATCCGCTGCGGGTCGGGGTGATACGGAACGAACCCCATGAACTCCACGGTGTCCCGCACCCGCCCGCCCAGCAGCGCGTGCACCGGAACGCCGAGTGACCTGCCGAGCAGGTCCCAGCACGCGATCTCCACACCGGCCAGCGCGGCATGCGCGGTGTGCGGGAAGGCGCCCCAGCCGCGCTGCGCCAGGACGTCCTGCCAGTTCTGCACGATGCGGCGCGGGTCCCGCCCGGTGAGCAGCTGCGCCGCATCCCGGATGGCGGTCATGGTGGTCTCCGGGTCGGGTGCCGGAACCGACTCCCCCACCCCGATCATCCCGTCGGACGTCTCCACCTCGACGACGATCGCGGTGACACCGGACCGGCTGCCCTGGGACCAGCGTTCGGGCTCCCGGTAGCCGATGTTGACCGGCGTCGCCCGTATCTGCGAGATCCGCACGGAAGGCCCCCGTCCGCTTCAGAAGCCGCGCTCGACGTCCGGGTCGAACGGCCAGATCGGCCGCGGAATGCGCCGGAACGGCAACGTCAACAGGTCGTGCTGGGCCGGTCCGCGCATGTCCAGGTCGATCATCTCGGCGGCCACCGGCGCGTAGTCGTGGTGATAGCCACCGGCCGACTTGGCCTGCACCATGACGGCTCGCTCGACGTCCAGGCCGGCCCGCTCGTACAGCCGGCGATCCACCATCGACGTCGGGAACTCGGTGATCACCAGGAAGACCTCGCCGACGGCCAGAACCGCGAACCGCCCGCAGGGCACCGGGCGGCGCGGCGTGCCGCCCTTGCCGTCTCCCAGGGTGATCACCGTTCCGGTCACCGGCACCGGGGAATAGAACTGGGACGTCAGCTTCCCGCCCACGTTCACCGAGACCGTGCCGCCGACCCCCGCCGCGAAGCAGGCGCCGACCGCCGGTGCGTCGGTGATCGCGCACAGCACCGGACCGCCGACCGGGTCGGCGAGCACCGCAGCCAGCAGGTCGGCACCGTCGCCGCCGCTGCCGGCGGACGGGCTGTCGGCGCCGTCACCGAGCACCACCGGTCCGCCGGCTCCGGCGACCTCGCGGACCCGGGCGAGGGCGTCCGCCACCGGCACCTTGGTCACCAGTAGCCGCTCCCGCCGGTCGAACAGGGCCGCGGCCAGTTCGTCCGCATGCCGCTGGGCGGCGGCGGCATCCCCGTCGGCGACCACGACCACCGACCACCCGTGGTCGGACACGTCCAGCCACGGCTGGGTGCAGAAGATGCTGGCGTCCAGGATCCCGGGCAGCCTTTCGATCTCGTGCAGCCGCGCCATCACCTCCGACACCGGCCCGGTGCCGGTGTACTGCGCCTCCGAGGCCGACATCACCGGGATCTTCCGGAAGCCCACCACCGGGCGGACGGTCCCGGCGATGGTGTCCGCCAGCAGCGTCATGGCACGCCGGCCGGTGTCCACCATGTCGACGTGCGGGAACGTCTGGTACCCGGCGATCAGCGGGGTGGCCGCCGCCATCGCGGCGGTGCCGTGGGTGTGCAGGTCGAAGCTGCCCGAGATCGGCAGGTCTGGCCCGGCCAGCTCCCGCACCGCGGTGAGCAGGTCGCCCTCCACGTCGTCGCAGCCGTCGGCCGTCATCGCCCCGTGCAGCCGTAGGTAGACGCCGTCCACATCCCGGATGACGGCGGACAGGCCGTCCAGCACGAGTGCCTTCAGCTCCGCGTGCGCCACCGCGGTGACCGCCGGACCTGATCCGCTGCGGGCCAGGAAGGTCGGCACCACGTCGATGCCGCGCTCCTCGGCCACCTGCAGCGCGCCGGCCAGGCTGTCGTTCTGCTCGCGCACCGTGAGGATGTCGGCACCGGACAGGAACGTGTGGCGCCGGAAGTCCTCGACCGTCCGGTCCCCCGACGCGAAGCTGTTGCCCTCGCGGGACAGCCCGGCGACCGCGATCCTGGTTCGCCCGGTCATCGACACCGCCCTTCCCGTAGCGTCGCCGGATCTAAAAGCCGCGCTGGACATCGGGGTCGAACGGCCAGATCGGCCGGGGAATGCGCCGGAACGGCAGCGTCAGCAGGTCGTGCTGGGCCGGTCCGCGCATGTCCAGGTCGATCATCTCGGCGGCCACGCCGGCGTAGCCGTCCCGGTACTGCCCGGCCGACTTGGCCTGCACCACCCGGGCCCTGGACACGTCCAGGCCGGCCCGGTCGTACAGCCGCTGGTCCACCATGGAGGTGGCGAACTCGCCGACCACCAGGCTGACCTCACCGATCGCCAGCACGGCGAACCGGCCGCAGCTCACCGGCCGGCGCGGATCCCCGAACCGCCCGTCCCCCAGCGTGACCACCCGTCCGGTCACCTCGATCGGCGAGAAGAAGTGCGGCGAAAGGGTGCCGCCCACCTTGGTCGTCACCGTCGCGCCGACTCCCGCGGCCAGGCAGGCCTGCACGGTAGGCGCGTCGGTGATCGAGCACAGCACCGGGCCACCGACCGGCTGCGCCAGGATGGCGGCCAGCAGGTCGGCGCTGTCGCCGGTGCTGCCGGCCGATGGGCTGTCCGCGCCGTCGCCGAGCACGACCGGTCCGGCCGCCGGGTCGGCCTTCCGAGCCCGGGCCAGCGCGGCGTCCAACGGTTCCTTCGTCACCACCAGCCGTTGCCGGCGGTCGAACAGCGCGGCGGCCAGCTCGTCGGCGAAACCCTGTGCGGCATCGGCGTCGTCATCGGTGACGACGAAGACCGACCAGCCGTAGTCCGTGACGTCCAGCCAGGGCTGGGTGCAGAAGATGGTGGCATCCAGCACGCCGGGCAGCTTCTCGATCTCGTGCAGCCGCGCCATCACCTCGGCCACCGGTCCGGTGCTGGTGTCGTGGATCTCGGAGGCGGACATCACCGGGATCTTGCGGAAGCCGACGGTGGGCCTGGTGCGGCCGTCCAGCACATCGGCGAGCAGGGTCATGGCCCGCCGTCCGGTGTTCACCATGTCGACGTGCGGGTAGGTCTGGAACCCGGCGATCAGCGGGGTGACCGCGGCCATCGTGGCCGTGCCGTGCGTGTGCAGGTCGAAGCTCGCGGCGATCGGCATGTCGGGCCCGGCCAGTTCGCGCACCGCGGTGAGCAGGTCGCCCTCCACGTCGTCGCAGCCCTCGGCGGTCATCGCCCCGTGCAGGCGGAGATAGATGCCGTCCACCCCGTCCAGCACCTCCGACAGTCCCTGCAGCACCAGGCGCTTCAGTTCCGCGTGGTCGGCGGCGCGGACCGCCGGCCCGCTGGTGCTGCGGGCATGGAACGTCGGCACCAGTTCGATGTCCCGGTCGGCGGCCACCTGCATGGCTCCGGCGATCGAGTCGTTCTGCCGTCCGACCGTGAAGATCTGCTCACCGAACAGGAAGGTGTTCTGCCGGAAGTCGTCGATCGTGCCGACGCCACCGGCGAAGGTGTTGCCCTCCCTGGCCAGCCCGGCCAGCGCCACCCGATGTGCCACGTCTCCGCTCCGTTTCATGTGATGAAAGCCGCGTTCTGGCAGATGGTGAAACCCTAGGACGGAGCCGGTTCCCGGTCAACGGGTGGGGGCACCGAGTCGTCCCGTACCAGTGCGGGTGGCGGCGCGGCGGTCACCAGGTCGCGCAGTGCGGGCACCGGGTCGATCAGGCGTCGCACGTCGGGGATCGGCCGGCGCAGCACCGGATCGCCGCGGAACACGGCTTCCAGCGACTCGGCGGCATCCAGCAGGAACGCGTCCTGCCGGTGGCCGGCGATCACCTGCAGTCCGAATGGCAACCCGTGCCGGTCCATCCCGCAGGGCAGCGACAGTGCCGGGTTGGTGGTCAGCGTCACCAGGTACGTCAGGCCGAGCCAGTGGTAGTAGTTGCGTGCCGGCACGCCGTCCACCGCTGCCGGGTACAACGTGGTCCACGGGAACGGGCTGACCGGAGTGACCGGTGCCAGCACCAGGTCGTAGTCGGCGAACAGCTCGTTGAAGCGCCGGAAGATCCGGGTCTGCTCGCGGTGCGCCCAGCCGACGTCGGCCAGCGACAGGCCGGCACCGATCTCGTAGTTGTCCCGGACGTTCGGGCCCAGCAGGTCCGGGTCCCGACGGTAGACGTCGCCGAAACCGGTGACGAACGACAGCGCGCGCAGCACGTCGAAACACCTGTCGGCCGCCGTCATGTCCACCGCCATGTCGGCGGACAGGTCGATCGGATCACACCGGCCCACCAGCGCGGCGATGCGGCTGACCCGCTCGGCGAACACCGCCCGGATGTCCGGGTCCACCGGGCACACGCCGAAGTCCGCGGTGTACGCGATGCGCAGCCGGCCGGGATCCACCGGCCGGCCGGTGTGGAAGGCATCGGCGGGCAGCGGATAGCTCAGCGGGTCCACGGCGTCCGGCCCGGCGATCGCGGACAGTTGCAGCCGGGCGTCGGCCACCGTGCGGCCCATCGGGCCGACCACCGACAGCGGCGACCACCCGAGTTCCCGGCGCTCCGCGGGCACCACTCCCGGTGACGGGCGGACGCCCACCACCCCGGCCAGCGCCGCCGGGATGCGCAGCGACCCACCGGTGTCACTGCCGGTGGCCAGCGGGACCATGTCGCAGGCGAGCGCCACCGCGGAGCCGCCGGACGAGCCACCGGCGTTGCGCATCGGGTCGAAGGCGTTGCCGGTGGCGCCCCACACCGGGTTGCGGCTGTTGGCGCCGGCCCCCCACTCCGGGACGTTGGTCTTGCCGATCACGATGGCCCCGGCCGCGCGCAGCCGGGCCACCGCGGCG
>DASSTH010000112.1:0-7778 GCA_035708025.1 Nakamurella sp.
CTGGACCGCATCCGGGACGACGCCATGGCGGTGCTGGACGGGGCCGGCCCGCAACCCGCGGCGGCGCCGGGCACCGTCACCTCCCGGTCACTGCTGGAGGACTACGCGAGCTACCTGCGCCGCCTGGTGGACCTGTCCGGCATCCGCCCGCTGCGGGTGGCGGTGGACGCCGGCAATGGCATGGCCGGGCTGACCGTGCCGGTGGTGCTCCGCGGGCTGCCGATCACCCTGGAGCCGCTGTACTTCGAACTGGACGGCAGCTTCCCGAACCACGAGGCCAACCCCCTGGAGCCGGCCAATCTGGTCGACCTGCAGCAGCATGTGCGGCGCACCGGCGCCGATATCGGCCTGGCCTTCGACGGCGACGCCGACCGGTGCTTCGTGATCGACGAACGGGGCGAGCCGGTCTCGCCGAGCGCCATCACCGCGCTGGTGGCCCTGCGGGAACTGGCCCGCCGGCCGGGCGCCACCGTGTTGTACAACCTGATCACCTCCCGGGCGGTACCCGAACTGGTCACGGCCGCCGGGGGGCGTCCGGTCCGCACCAGGGTGGGGCACTCCTACATCAAGGCCGAGATGGCCGCCACCGACGCGGTGTTCGGCGGCGAGCACTCCGCGCACTACTACTTCGCGGACTTCTTCCGGGCCGACACCGGCATGCTGGCCGCGCTGCACGTGCTGGCGGCCCTGGGCGAGCAGGAAGGCCCGCTGTCCGCGCTGGTGGCCGGCTATCAGCGGTATGCCGCGTCCGGGGAGATCAACTCCACGGTGGCCGACCCGGCGGCGGTGCAGGACCGCATCCGGACCTGGGCGGCCGCACGCGGGGCCGAGATCGACGAGTTGGACGGCGTCACCGTCACCCTGCCGGACGGCGCCTGGTTGAACGTGCGGGCCAGCAACACCGAGCCACTGCTGCGGCTGAACGTGGAGGCGGCCGATCCGCAGCGGATGGCGGCGCTGCGCGACGAGGTGCTCGCCCTGATCCGCTCCTGACGCCTCCCGGCGCCGCAGTGGGCAGTACCGTCACAGGTGCCCGCGCGGCCGGGCGGTGGGCCGGACGGTGGGCCGGACGACACGCAAGCCGCGCCGGCGGGCACGGCGGAGAGGACGGACGATGGCGCTGGAACTGGATCCGGTCCTGCTGGAGGTGCTGGCCTGTCCGGACACCCACCACGCCCCGCTCCGGCCCGGTACCCCGGCCGACCCCGAGGCGGCCGCCCTGACCTGCACCGAATGTGGGCGCATCTTCCCGGTGCGGGACGGCATCCCGGTGCTGCTGCTGGACGAGGCGCAGCAGTGACGATGTCATCGGCGCCGCGCCGGACCGGGCCGGCGCGCGACGGCGACGGTCGCCGCGCGTCCCGTCACCGCCGGGTGGCTCGCGGATGAGCGGTCCGTCCCCGGGCGGTCCGGGGCCCGATGCCCTGACCGACCCCGAGGCGCTGACCGCCGCCGACCACTACGGCGTGGTCGCGGCGGTGGCCAGCGCGGGCGCACAGGTCCGGGCGGTTGCCGAGCAGTTGGCCGAGTTGCGGACCGACCGGCCGCGCAGCGTTCTGCTGGTCGGTGTCGACGCCGCCGCGGAGGCCGGCCTGGCGGCGGCGCTGCTGCCACAGGCGCCGGTGCCGCTGCTGGGTTGCCCGGAACTGCCCGCCTGGGCCGGAGCGCTGGACCTGGTACTGGTACTGGCCGCCGACCCGGACGACCGGCCGGCGGCGCAGGCCGCCGCGGAGGCGACCCGCCGCGGCGCCACCCTGCTGGTGCGGGCCGCCGCTCACGGACCGGTGGCCGATGCCGCCGGCGCGGCCCTGGTGCCCCCTCGTGTGGCGGTCCCGGAACTGGCCGCGGGCCCGGGCCGGACCTCGTTCGTACTGGCGGCGGCCGCCGCCGCGGGTTTGGCCGGGCCGGCCGGGTTCCGGGTCGCCGACCTGGCGGCGGTGGCGGACGCGCTGGACGCCGAGGCACTGGCCTGCGGGCCGGCTGCCGAGCCGTTCGTGAACCCGGCCCTGACGCTGGCCGGCGCCGCATGGGAGCGCACCACGGTGTTCCTGGGAGCGGACGGCGTGGGCCGTGCGATGGCCGAGCGGGCGGCACGGTCGATGACGCTGCTGGGCGGGATGCCGTCCGCGGCCGCACACGTCGAGCGGGTGCTGGCCGGTGGTCAACTGGGTGCCCGGATGGCGGCGCCGGAGGACCCCTTCGCCGACCCGGACCTGGACGGACCGGCGACCGCGCGGCCGCTGCCGGTGCTGATACCACCGCTGCGCCGCGACGACGAGGCGGCCGACGCCCGGGTGCAGGCAGTGCGGCGGATGCTGCCGCGGGCCATGGTGCTGGCCCCCGACCAGGCCGGCCCGGAGCCGGTGACGGCCGTCGCGGGGGCGTTGCAGATGGCATTGCGGGTCGACTTCGCGGCCGCCTATCTGGGCATCGCGGCTGGTCAGGCGCCCCCGCCCGACGGCCCGGACGGACTCGGCCCGGCCGGGGGTGCCCGGCAGGCCCGCCCGGCGGCTACGGTCGAGGACGTGATGCGGGACAACTGGGACGATCAGGACCGCCGGCCATGGAGTTGATGCGCAACCGGATCCGGCCGTACGCCTGGGGCTCGCGGACCGCCATCGCGGAGCTGACCGGGGCGCCCAGCCCGGCCGCCCACCCGCAGGCCGAACTGTGGATGGGCGCGCACCCGGACGATCCGTCGACCCTGGTCTGCGCGGACGGCGACCACTCGCTCGCCGAGGTGGTCGCCGACGACCCGGAGGGCATGCTCGGTGCCGGCGTGGCGGCGTCGTTCGGCGGCCGGTTCCCGTTCCTGCTCAAGGTGCTGGCCGCCGCCGAGCCGCTGTCCCTGCAGGCGCATCCGTCCGCGGAACTGGCCCGGCTGGGCTTCGAGCGGGAGGAGGCGGCCGGCCTGCCCCGCAGCGACCCGAACCGCAACTACCGCGACCCGTGGCCCAAACCCGAGCTGATCTGCGCGCTCACCGAGTTCCACGCCCTGTGCGGCTTCGCCGAGCCGGCGCGCACCGTGGAGCTGATCGCCGGCCTGGGCGTGCCGCAGCTCGACCACTACCTGGCGCTGCTGTCCGGTCAGCCCGATGCCGCCGGCACCCGGGCGCTGTTCTCCTCGCTGATCACCATCCCGCCGCACGCGCTGTCCGGCCTGCTGGACGCGGTGCTGGCGGCCTGCGTGGCCAAGGTGCGCGACGGCGACGGCCCGTTCCTGGCCGAGTACCGCACGGTGCTGGAGTTGGGCGAACGGTACCCGGGGGACGCCGGCGTGCTGGCCTCGATGCTGCTGAACCGGGTGACGCTGCATCCCGGCCAGGCGCTGTACCTGGCCAGCGGCAACCTGCACGCCTACCTGTCCGGTACCGGCGTGGAGATCATGGGCAACTCCGACAACGTGCTGCGCGGCGGGCTCACCCCCAAGCACGTGGACGTGCCGGAGCTGATGCGGGTGCTGGACTTCACCCCCGGTCCGGTCCAGGTGCTGACCGGCGAGACGACCCCCAGCCGGGAGCTGGTGTACGCCAGCCCCGCGGCGGAGTTCCGGCTGGCCCGGCTGGACGTCGGCCGGGCGGTCCGCGAGATCACCCATGACGGGCCGCAGGTGCTGCTGGTGACCGCCGGGTCGGTGACGGTGCGCGCGGCCGGCGGGCGCAGCCTGGTGGCCAAGCGCGGGCAGTCGGTGTGGGTGTCGGCGTCCGACCGGGACGTGCGGCTGTCCGGGTCGGGGACGGTGTTCCGGGCCACCGACGGCCTGGGCGGCGGCCCGGCGCCGGTGCTATGACCCGGCGTGATGCCCACGTGATGCGAGGATCAACATCCTCGGGTGACGCCCGATACGTCCGATTCAGCGTGAAGTTGATCCTCGCCGGACGAAGTTGATCCTCGCCGAGATATTGAGCGGAGTGTGCATGTTCGACTCGTTGCTGGTGGCCAACCGCGGGGAGATCGCCCGCCGGGTGATCCGCACCGCCCGTGACATGGGCCTGCGCACCATCGCGGTGTACTCCGACGCCGACGCCGACCTGCCGTTCGTCGCCGAGGCGGACGAGGCGGTGCCCATCGGGCCCGCGAACCCCGCCGAGTCCTACCGCAACGTCCCGGCGGTGCTGGACGCCGCCCGCCGGACCGGCGCCGCGGCGGTGCACCCGGGATACGGCTTCCTGTCGGAGAACGCCGACTTCGCGCGCGCCGTCGCGGAGGCCGGGCTGATCTGGGTAGGCCCCACTCCGGACGCCATCACCGCGATGGGGGACAAGATCGCCGCCCGCAACCTGATGGCGGCGGCCGGCGTGCCGGTCGCACCCGGGACGGAACATCCGCTCGCCGACGCTGCGGCGGCGACCGCGGCGGCAGCGGGGATCGGCTACCCGGTGATGATCAAGGCGGCGGCCGGCGGCGGCGGGATGGGCATGGCGGTGGCCGCCGACGAGGCGGCGCTGACCACTCAGTACGCGACGGTGACGGGGTTCGCGGAGCGCATGTTCGGCGACGCGTCGGTGTTCGTGGAGCGGTACTTCCCCTCGGTGCGCCACGTGGAGGTGCAGATCCTGGGCCTGGCCGACGGCACGGTCGCGGCGCTGGGGGAGCGCGACTGCTCGGTGCAGCGCCGCAACCAGAAGGTGGCCGAGGAGACCCCGTCACCGGCCGTGGACGGCGACCTGCGCGCGCGCATGCGGGACGCGGCGGCCGCCGCCGGGCGGGCCGTCGGGTACCGCGGCGCCGGCACCGTGGAGTTTCTGCTGGAACCGGCCAGCGGCCAGTTCTTCTTCCTGGAGATGAACACCCGGCTGCAGGTGGAGCATCCCATCACCGAGGCGGTGCTGGGCATCGACCTGGTCGCCGCCCAGTTGCTGGTGGCCGACGGCCAACCGCCCGGCTTCGACCCGGACGCGCTGATGCCGACCGGTCATGCCATCGAGCTGCGCATCAACGCCGAGGATCCCAAGCGCTTCCTGCCGGGTCCCGGCGCCATCACCGAGTGGAAGGAGCCGGCCGGTGACGGGATCCGGGTGGACGCCGGATACGCGGCGGGCACCACCGTCACGCCCTTCTACGACTCCCTGATGGCCAAGCTGATCGTGCACGGCGCGGACCGCGGCCAGGCGCTGGACCGCGCGGCCCAGGCGGTGGCCGACTTCGTCGTCACCGGCCCGAAGTCCAACCTGGCCTTCCACGCCGAGCTGCTGGCCAACCCGGAGTTCCGTTCCGGCGGCTACGACACAGGCCTGATCGCCCGCATGCGGTCCTGATCGCGCCGGTGCCGGCGCACCGTCACGGGCGGTGCCGGCGCACCGTCACCGGCGGTGCCACCGCTCGTGCAGGGCCGCCCGCACCCGCCAGTACCCGCGCACCACCCGCATGACCCGGGAGCGGTCCAGCCCCTCCTTCTCGGCCCGCAACTGCGCGAGTTGCGCCGCCAGAGCGTCGACGTCGGGTCCGGCGGGGTGGTCGCCGGGCGCGGGGTGTACAGGCGGTGACGGAAGATCCGGTGACGGAACATCGGGTGACGGACGATCCGCTGACCCGGCCGCCCCGGGGCGCGACAGGATCGGCAGGAGCGTCCGTTCGATGACGTCCAGCCGGTCGTCCCAGGAGTTCAGCCGCGCCAGCGTGATCCGCCGGCGCACCGCCTCCGGGTCGTCCTCGAGCAGCGCCCGGTCCAGCTGTGCGGCGAACTCGTCCGCGTCATGCGCCAGGTACAGGTATCGCGCGTACGGCGCGACCTCCCGCAGCGGGGTGGACACCACCGGCTTGCCCTGCGCCAGGTACTCGTACAGCTTGACCAGGTCCATGGCGTCCGTGACCGCGGAGACGGTGAACGGCACCAGGCAGACGTCGAACCGGCGCAGGTAGCCCGGCATCTCCTCATACGGCCGGTGCCCGAGGAACCGCACGTTGGGCAGACTCTCCAGCGCCTCCAGCGACACCCGGGCGATGCCGCCCACGAACACGAACGTCACGTCCGGTCGCGCGGTCGCCACCCGGTGCACCAGCTCCACGTCGAACCACTCGACCACGGCGCCGAAGAATCCCGCAACGGGACCGGTGACGTCGGCGATCGGCTCAGGGACGCCGCGTGCCGCGGCGCCGTCAGCGCCAGCGGTGGTCGGCGCACGCGGGTCGGTGACGGGATCGGCGGCCGCGCCGGCGACGGCGGCAACAGCGACATCGGCATCGGCACCGGCGAAGAACTCCACGTCCGCGGCGTTGCGGGCCAGCACCGCATCCGGCCGGGCCGCCGCCCAGTGCCGCTGGATGGTCCGGCTGGACACCACCATGGCATCGGCCGTCGCCACCAGTTCGCGTTCCCGGGCCAGCACCCCGGCGCGGTCGGCGAAGCCGGGGAAGGTGCTCCAGTTGTCCATGCAGTCGTACAGCACCGGCCAGCCGAACGTCCGGCGGGCGGCGTCCGCCGCCGGCCCCCAGGTGCCCAGCTCGACCACCGACACCGCCCGGCCGATGCCCCAGCCGGAGCGCAGCGCGTCCAGGGCCGCGGTGACCGCCGGCACCCAGCCGTCCGGCTCCACCGCGAAGTGCAGGTCGAGACCGGGCGGCAGCGCCAGCCGCACCTCGAACACGTTCTCCGCCAGGGGAGTCACCTGGTAGGGCGGGCCGTCCGGCGGGAGGTGGCCGTTGACCCGCAGGTAGAACACCCGCCGGCCCCGCCGGCCCCAGTGCGCCGCCAGCTGCTGCGGCCGCTGGTAGCGCTGCTCCCAGTCGATGATGGAGAAGTTGATCACGTCGTACGGCACCGCGGCGGCCGCCGCCGTGCGGTCCACCCAGCCGAGGTCGGCCAGCTGTTCGGCCCAGGCCGCCCGCCAGCCGTCCTCGCCGTGCCGTTCCGCGGTGGCCCGGGCGGCCGCGCCCAGCCGGGCCCGCAGCTGCGGGTCGCGCACCAGTCGGCGCACGGCGGCCGCCAGCGACTCCGCGGTCGGGTCGCAGACCAGACCGTCCACCCCGTCGGTCACCAGCTCCGGCAGGCCGCCGACCCTGGTCACCACCACGGCGGCGCCGCTGGCCATCGCCTCCAGGCAGGACAGGCTCTGCCCCTCGCTGCCGACGGTGGGGATGACGCAGATGTCCGCCTGCCGGTGCAGTTCGGGCATCTCCTCGAACGTCGCGTCACCGACCGTCAACCGGCCGTCCCGGACGGCGGCCTCCCTCAGCTGTGCCACCTGCCCGGGATCGCCGTCACCGACCCAGTGGAACCGGCACGGGTCCGGCACCAGATCCAGGATGTCGCCCACCAACTGGGGGCCGCGGATGGCGTCGGCCCGGCGCGGGAACAGCACCAGCGGCTCGCCCTCGGGCCGCTGCTGCGGCGGGTGGAACACGGTGGTGTCGATGGCGCTGGGGAGGTGCCGGATCCGTCCGGCGGCCGCCGGGAACAGCGCCCGGACCACGTTGATGGTGTTCACGTCGACGCTGATCACCCGGCGGGCCCGGCCGAACACCCGCTCCAGGTGGGCCTGCCAGGCCGGCGTGCGGAACCGCAGGTGCGGCCACAGTTCGTGGTCCCACCACACGCCGTGGCTGACCACCACCGCGTCGTCGCGCATCGGACCGGAGGCGTAGTTCGGCATCAGGTACAGCACGTGGTCGGCGTCCGCGGTGCGCCGGTGGAACTCCTCGCCGATGCCGAACTGGAACTCCGAGAGCTCCTCGCCGAACGGGATCGGGTGCACCGGGAAGCCGAAGAAGTCGCCCACCGGCCAGTTGCCGCCGCCCTGGTAGAAGACCGGGTCCAGCCCCAGGTCGCGCAGCAGCCG
>DASSTH010000113.1:0-2446 GCA_035708025.1 Nakamurella sp.
TGCCGCACCCAGGCCAGCGCCAGGACCTTGTCCAGGTATGCCTGCACCGAGGGCAGGTCGGCGAAGTGCCGCTCCACCGGCAGCGTGACGTGCGACCCGGCGACCTCCGCCACCGGGAACTCCGCGGACCGGTCCAACAGCCGGGCTACCTGGTTCTCCGCCGCGTACACCGCGGCGCGCTGGGCATCGCGGGCCTCGGTCATCGCCGCCGCCTCCGGATGCCCGTCACCGCTGGGTCCACCACCCGCACGACGGCCGAGCGCCGGGCACCGTCGCGGCCCCAGCATTGTCGCGGCCCGCGCGCCGGGCGCGATGCCGCCGCCTTTGGATGCCCGTCACCGCCCGATCCGCGGCCGGGCACCGCCGATCTCCTTCTCCCCGCCGAGGCGCGCGGAGCGGCCGGCCCGGTCGCCGGCCCGGCTGGCGTATTCCGAGTGCCCCGCCGACGCCGACGATCCCCGCCAGGTGCCCCGCGCGGTGGTGTGCGCCCGGTAATGGTCGGCCAGTTCGATCTCCTTGTCCCGCAACGCCAACGCCACACTGCTGCTCGGCCGATGCTCGATGACCTCCGCGGTGGCCTGCTGCCGGGCGTTCTGCAGCCGGCGCCCGATCCGCTCGGCGAAGGCGCGCTGGAAGCTCAGCCGCGCGGTGGTGGCGTTCACCGGTCGCCACTCCCACCGGCGGGTGCGCGGGGACCACCGCTCCACCTGCTCGCGGGCGTACCGGCCGGACTTGATGAACTCGTCCGACGCCCGCACCATCTGCACCACCAACGACGCGTACAGCGCGTGCACCGCCTCCAGGTCGGTGTCGAAGCCGTACGCGAACACCCGGGTGGAGTCGCGTGCGATGTCGCAGCGCACGTCGTTGGCCCGGGCGATGGCCAGGAACAGTTCGACATAGGTGCGCAGGCCACGCTTCCCGCTCTCGCCGATCACCACTTCGCGCTGCGTGGGGGTCGGTCGTCGCTCGCGGTCGGCGGTGTGCGCGCGGGCCACCGCCAGGTCGACCGACGCGGCCGTGGCCATGCGCTGGGCCGCCTGCAGGTACGCGTCCGCCTCGTGCTCGTTGTCGGTGGACTCGGCCTTGCGCAACAGGGCGGCGATCCGGGTCAGGGTCTTGTCGCTCACCCGTCCATGATGGCGCGTCGCTCCGACAGCCCACCGCCACCCGAAATACGGGGGATGGCCCCACCCCGATTCAGGGCTCATCCCGATAGGCCCCGCGGCGGCTGACCGGCAGTGTCGATGTCATGATCACGACCGCTCCACCGGGCCACCCCGTCACCGAGTCGCCGGTACCGCGCACGCTCGTCGCCACTACCGGTGACGAGCCCGCCGTGGCCGAGACCACTCCGGGCCGGGCCGCCGGCACGGCTCTCCACCGACCGGCCGATGCTGCGGTCCGCCCGGCCGATGTCGCGATCAGCCGCCGGACCGATGCCGCGGTCCGCCCGACCGATGCCGCAATCACCCGGCGCGCCGGTGCCGTGCCGCGCCGGCTGATCGGCACCGCCGCGGTTCTGCTGGGGGTGCTGCAGGTGCTGGCGTTGGACGAGCGGAACCCCTTGACCCGCACGCTCTCCAGCTACGAGTACACCCGATGGGGCTGGCTGTTCCCGGCGTCGCTGGTGGTGCTGGGCATCGGGATCGCGGTGCTGGCCGCCCGGCTGGATGGCCGGCTGCGTGCCGCGCGGGCGCTGCTGGCCGGGGCGGCCGGGGCGTCGTTCGTCACCGCCGCCTTCCCGTCCGGTGACGTGCTGGGCCAGGACTACTGGCCCGGAGAGGTGCACCGCTGGGGGTCGATCGCCCTGATGGTGCTGGTGCTGGCCGGGGCGCTGTGCCTGCTGCCCCGTGGCCTGGCGGATCACGCGCGGTCGCCGATCGTGCGGCTGGTGACGGTCGGCTCGGTGGCCGGTCTGCTGTTCCTGGCCGGCCAGACGATGAAGCCGGCCGTCCCGCTGGTGGTGGGCTTCGCACCCCTGGCCGGTGGGCTCACCCAGCGCATCCTGGTCGCTGCGGTGGCCGGCGTGCTGCTGATCGTCGCCGCCCACGCCGCCGGCCACCGGCTGACCGCGGTCCGGGCGCCGGATGTCCGGCCACGATCCGGGGCGCGCGAGGCGTTCTGAACCCCGCCGCCGGGTAGGAGTGCTGGGTCGGGTGCGGCGAGGCACCCGGTCGGACACATGCACCAGGAGGCCGGGCGATGGACCGAGAATCAGCACAGTCGCAGGGGCAGGGGCAGGGGCTGTCCGAGTCCGGGTCCGAACCGCAGTCCCAGTCCGGGTCCGAACCGCAGTCCCAGTCTCAGTCCCAGTCCCCGTCCCGGTCCGGGCCGCCGTCCCACTCGTCGCCGGCGTCGTCGGTGGCCGGTGCGCATCAGCCCGGTGACGCCGATACCCGCACGCTGCTGTCGGTGTATCTCAACGACCATCTGGCCGGCGCGG
>DASSTH010000114.1:0-5563 GCA_035708025.1 Nakamurella sp.
TCGACCTGCAGGTCGGTCTCGAAGGAATCGACCTGGCGGCCGAACGCATTGCGGCGCACGGTGATGTCGATCGCGCCCAGCGGGCGCTGGTCCGGGCGGCCGTCCAGGATCCTGGTGGCCAGCATGATCATTCCGGCGCACGACCCGAAGGCCGGGAGCCCGTCGTGCAGCCGCTGCTGCAGCGGCTCGCGCAGTTCTAAGGTGTCCAGCAGGCGACTCATGGTGGTGGACTCGCCGCCGGGAATGACGATGCCATCGATGACGGAGAGTTCGGCGGGCCGGCGTACCGGGACGGCTCGCGCACCCAGCGAGTCGAGCACCCGCAGGTGTTCGCGAAAGTCGCCCTGCAGGGCGAGCACGCCTACCGTGGGCGCAGCAGTGGTCATGGTCGCAGCCGCTGTCAGGGCTTGGTGACCATCAACACCACGACCGCCACCAGCAGCAGCGTCACCACCCCAGAGGTGATGGCGATGCGGCGGTAGTCGTTGTCGCGCAGGGCATTTCCGTCCGGAGCCGCCAGATGCTCGCCGGCGCTGCGCAGGGCCGGCACCACGGCGAGCAGGTTCAGCGCCAGCGCGATGGCGTACAGGATGATCGAGACCAGGATCCATGGAGTGGCCACCGACAGGTCGTACGTGGACAGCCCCATCACGCCGAAGCCGAACAGCACCACCAGCAACGAACCCAGCGAGAAGATCATGGTGGAGCGCGCGGTGGACAGCACGGCCGCGCCGTCGCCGGCTCGCACCGACCGCATCGCGCTCATCGGCAGGATGGCCATCGGCCCGATCAGAAACACCGCCGACAGCACATGCAGGACGTCCAGCAGGGTGTGCATGATGCGATGCTATCCGTCCTGGTCGGCAGGCCCGCTGCCCGGCACGCCACCGCCGTCCGGCGGATCGGACGCCGGCCGGCCGGCCCGCGGCGAGGGGTCACCCGGCCCTCCGGTCTCGCGCCGGCCCCGCGGCACCCGGCGCGGCCATTCGCGGATGGTGGTCGCCGCGATCACCGTGGCGTACCGCAGGCCGTACAGCAGGTTCCGGCCCTTCTTGCTCTCCCCCGCCAGCCGGCGCCGCATCACGGTGGGCACCTCGGCGACCCGGTAGCCGGCCAGGATCGCGCCGATCAGCAGTTCCGAGGTCTGGTACTGGGGCTGGGTCTGGCGCACCGCACCGGTCAGCTCCGCCCGCATCGCGCGCAGCCCACTGGAACTGTCGGTGATGCGCACGCCGGTGATCGCACTGATCACCCGCGAGAAGAAGCGCACTCCCAGATTGCGCACGGCGTCGGTGTTCTCGGTCCGGCCGAGCTGCCGCGAGCCCAGCACGAAGTCCGCGGCCCCGGACTCCAGGATGCGCAGCATGGCCGGCAGGTCGGCGGGGTCCCACTGCCCGTCGGCGTCCAACGTGGCGATGTATCTGGCGCCACCCTCGCGGGCGACCTGGTAACCGGCGCGCAGCGCCGCGCCATGACCGCAGTTGGTGGACAGCCGGCACACCAGGGCGCCGTGCCGGGCGGCCACCTCGCCGGTCCCGTCACCGCTGCCGTCGTCCACCACCAGGACGCGGGTCGGCAGCCCGGCGATCACCCCGGGCACCTCGTCGATCACGGCGCCGATGCTGTCCCGCTCGTCCAGCGCCGCGATCACCACCAGCAGCGGCGGCAGCCGGTCTGCGGCCCCGGAGCCCGCGAGTTCGGCCAGCGCGGCGTCCACCACCTGGCGGGTGTGGGCGGCCTCGGTGAACGCGCGCCGCACCCGGGCTCCGCCGCCGGTGACCGGTCTCATGGTCCGCACAGCACCTTCCCTGGTGATCATCAACGGCCCGCTCCGGCCCCGCGGATAGTGTGTCAGGCGTGCAGGCATCGGCTGACGGCGGCGACCGGAGCAGCGTCCCCTCCGCCCACCGGGCCGACGTCGCCACCAGCGCCGAAGCCACCCGAACCGAGCCGCCGGCCAGCACCGACGCCACCCGAACCGAGCCGCCCACCGGCTCCATCGACACCAAGGTCATCCCCGGCGCCGACACCCCGCCCCCCGGGGCGCGTCCCGTCGCGACGCCGCCGTGGTGGCGCCGCCGCTGGCAATGGGCGGGCCGGTGGTGGCCGTCACCGCTGACCACGCTGATCGGCCTGGCCGGGTTCGTGGCGGTGGTCGCGCTGTTCGCCAGCGTGGCCGCCCGGCTGACCACCGAGCATGGCCGCAGCCTGCTGGAGTCGGATACCGCCACCCCGGTGCTGCAGGCGCAATCCATCCTGCAGGGCCACGTGCTGCTGCAGGGCTGGCGGATGCTGTACGACTCCTTCTGGACCGTGGAGGTGCCGTTCTACACACTCGGCGTGCTGATCACCGGAATCGACCCGGTGCTGCTGTACGTGGTGCCGGGCGTGCTGGCCGCACTGCTGCTGCTCACCGCCGGGTTGATGGCCAAGCAGGGACGGCGCGGCGCGGCCGCCGGCGCCGCGATCGGCACGCTGATCGCGCTGATCGGCCTGCCGAGCAACGTCTGGGCGGTGGTGTTCCTGCACGGCGCGTGGCACGTCGGGACCATGCTCTGGTGCCTGTTCGCGTTCGCCGGTCTGCGGTCCGGCCGGTGGCGGGCCGGCTGGTGGGTCGCGGTGGTGTTCCTGACCGCCGGACTGCTCGGCGACCTGCAGACGGTGGTCTACGGCGTGGGGCCGGTGGCCCTGGCCGGGGTGCTGGCGTCGCTGCGCACCCGCCGCTGGCTGGCCGGCGCACCGGCGCTGTCCGCGGCCGCCGCGTCGGTACTGGCGGCGTACCTGATCCGCAAGGCGGTGACGGCACTCGGCGGATACACCATCGGCACCATCAACGCCAGTGCCAGCGACGAGCAGATTCCGGTCAACCTGCGCAACATTCCCAGTTGGCTGCCGCGGGTGTTCGGAACCGGCACGGGCGACTGGGGCAACACCGGCGTGCCTGCCGCGCTGGGTGCGGTCCGCTACGTGGCGCTGGCCGCGGTGCTGATCGCCGTGCTGGCCGCGCTGTGGTCGATCGTCACCGGCGTCTTCGCCGGCCGGCCGGGACGCACCGGTCCCGATCACTGGCGCATCGACGACATGCTGGTGTTGGCATGCCTGGCCGATCTGGCTTTCTACGTGTACGCCGCGCAGAGCAACCTGCCCGGTTACCTGCGCTATCTGTCCCCGTTCGTGGTGTTCGGGTCGCTGCTGGCCGCCCGGACCGCCGGTCGCTGGGTGGCGGCGATCGGTCCGGGATGGCCGCGCCGGGCCCTGGCATCGGCGGGCGGGGTGGTGACGGCGCTGTTCGCGGCGTCGTTCGTCATCACCGCGGTGCAACCCGTGCAGCCCGTCACCGGCTCGCAGCTGGCCGCCTTCCTGGCCGACCGGGGGCTGACCAACGGGATCGGCACCTACTGGACCTCCACCATGACGACCGTCGCCTCCGGCGGGCAGGTGAGCATCCGCCCGGTGATCTCCGACCACGGTCGGCTGGTCCGCTACGGCCGGCAGGGCACCGCCGATTGGTACACCGGCCAGCAGTTCCAGTTCCTGGTCTACGACACGACGGACCCCTGGGGCGGGGTCGACGCCGACACCGCGGCGGCCACCTTCGGACCGGTGGCGAGCACCTACCGGCTGGGCGGCTATCGGGTGCTCACCTGGGCCCATCCACTGACCATCGACCCGCACCGGGTGGCGGGTTGACGCAGCGCGCGGCGCTGGAGAGCTATCCCTTTTGCATTGCTAATTCTGCTTTTGTGCAAGTCGTCCGGTTTACCGCATGTGAATCCGGGGTAAACGCCGTCATGCCTGCCACGCAGCCGATACCGCGTGACACGCATTACGCTGAGCAGAGATCAAGATCCGCTTGCCGAACCCGCGACCCGCGGGCGAGATCACGATGAGGTGACCGAATTGCGTATTCTCGTTCTGGGGGGCGACGGGTTCTGTGGCTGGCCCACGTCACTGCACCTGTCCGGGCTGGGTCACGACGTGACCATCGTGGACAACCTGTCCCGGCGCAACATCGACAACGAGTTGGAAGCCGGTTCTCTCACGCCGATCTCTCCGATGGGCACCCGGTTGCAGGCCTGGCGGGAACTCGGTGAGCGGGAGATCGCCTTCCACCGGTTCGACGTCGCGCAGCAGTACGACCGGCTACTGGCGCTGCTGACCGAATGGCGTCCGGACGTTGTGGTGCATTTCGCCGAACAGCGGTCGGCCCCGTATTCGATGAAGTCGTCCTGGCACAAGCGCTACACCGTGAACAACAACCTGAACGCGACCAACAACCTGCTGGCCGCGATCGTGGAATCCGGCGTGAACTCGCATGTGGTGCATCTGGGCACCATGGGGGTGTACGGCTACGGCACGGCCGGCATGAAGATTCCCGAGGGCTACTTGCGGGTCAAGTTGGAGACCGACGACGGCCGGGAGATCGAGCAGGAGATCCTCTACCCGCCCAACCCCGGGTCGATCTACCACATGACCAAGACGCAGGACCAACTGCTGTTCGCCTACTACGCCAAGAACGACCGCTTGCGCATCACGGACCTGCACCAGGGCATCGTCTGGGGCACCCAGACCGACCAGACCAGCCGGGACGAGCGGCTGATCAACCGGTTCGACTACGACGGCGACTACGGGACCGTGCTCAACCGTTTCCTGATGCAGGCCGCGGTGAACTACCCGCTGACCGTGCACGGCACCGGCGGGCAGACCCGGGCGTTCATCCACATCCAGGACAGCGTGCGGTGCATCGCGTTGGCCATCGCGCATCCCCCGGCCAGCGGCGAGCGGGTGCGGATTCTGAACCAGATGACGGAGACCCACCGGGTCCGCGATCTGGCCAACATGGTCGCGGAGATCACCGGCGCCAAGATCAGCTACGTGGACAACCCGCGCAACGAGGATGCCGAGAACGACCTGTTCGTGGAGAACCGCCAGCTGCTGGATCTCGGCCTGAACCCGATCACGCTGGAACGCGGGCTGATGCAGGAGGTCACCGACATCGCGCAGAAGTACGCCGACCGCTGCGTGCGGGACCGGATCCCGTGCCAGTCGCTGTGGCGGGCGGCAACGCCGGAGCAGGGCTGACGTGTCGGCGGACCCCGTCGAGGCGCGGGTAGGGCCGGCCCCGACGCGGCCGGCCGAACTTCCGGACGACCCTTCGGACGTCGTCTCGAGCCGGTCGGTCGTCGCTTCGGACGACGGGTCGCACGGCGCCACGAACCTCCGGTCGGGCGTCGCTTCGGACGGCGGGTCGCACGTAGCCGCGGCCGGCCGGTCGGACGTCGCCGCGGACGAGCCGGGTGGGATGCCGGTCAGCCGCGACATGCCCAGCGGTGACGGGGAATCGCGGCCCGAACCCGCCGTGGCACTGCCGGCTCGGATGCACGACCTCGTGGTGCGCCGGCACCTGCGGCTGCCCGGGTGGCTGCGCTTCTCCCGGTACACCGTCGGGTCCGCGATCTGCTTCGGGGTGTCCGAGGTGGTGTTCGTGGCGCTGTTCGCACCCGGGCTGCTCGGCTCCAAGGGCGCGGCCATCGTCGCGTCCGTCGCCGGCATCATCCCGGGC
>DASSTH010000115.1:0-3507 GCA_035708025.1 Nakamurella sp.
ACCAGGATGTCCCCGCGCAGCCAGGTGAACAGGTCGATGTGCTGCATCCGCGCCACCGGATCCCAACCGGCCGATTCGGCGTAGACCGGGTCGGTCACGTCCCGGAACGAGCGGTCGGCGGAGTAGCCGCGCAGCAGCCCGGCCAGCTGGTCCTCGCGGAAGATCCGGGCGTTGCCGTAGTAGCGCTGCTCCAGGTCCAGCGCCCCCCGGCGCAGCAGGTCCTTGCCGCGCACCCCGTCCGGGAGCGCGCGCCCCACCGCGGCCAGCCCTCGCCGCAGCGGTGACGGCAATCCGGTCAGCGCCCGCAGGCTGGAAGCCTCGCGGTAGATGTTGTAGCCGCCGAACAACTCGTCGGCGCCCTCGCCGGACAGCACCACCTTGACGTGCTTGCGGGCCTCGTTGGCCACGAAGTACAGCGGCACCAGCGCCGGGTCGGCGACCGGGTCGTCCAGGTACCACACGATCAGCGGCAGCGTCCCGGTCAACTCCTGCTCGCTGACTACCCGCACCACGTGCTTGACCCCGATCGCCGCGGCGGACTCCGAGGCCACGTCGACCTCCGAGTAGCCCTCCCGCTCGAACCCGGTGGTGAAGGTGATCAGGTCGGGGTTGTACCTCTTGGCCAGGGCGGCGATCGCCGTGGAGTCGATGCCGCCGGACAGGAAGGACCCGACGGTGACGTCGGCGCGCATGTGCTTGGCCACCGAGTCGTCCAGCACGTCCGCGATGCGCCGGTACAGCGCCGACTCCTCGGCCGCCGACCGCACCGGGACGGGCGCGAAGGTGGGGCGGAAGTACCGGGTGTACTTCGGTTCGGCGCCGGGCCGCAGGGTGAACGAGGTGCCCGACTCCACCTTGCGCACCGCGGCGTCCATGGTGGCCGGTTCCGGCACGTACTGCAGCACCAGGTAGTGCTGCAGCGCCGCCGGATCCACCCGGGCCGGCCCGGTGAGCTCGCGCAGCGACTTGGCCTCGGAGGCGAACGCCACCCCGTCACCGGTGGCGGCGGCGAACAGCGGCTTGATGCCGAACGGGTCACGCGCGCCGAACATCACCCGCTCGGCGGTGTCCCAGATCAGGAACGCGAACATGCCCCGCAGCCGGGACACCGAGGCGGGGCCCCAGT
This sequence comes from Nakamurella sp., assembly GCA_035708025.1. Classification (GTDB taxonomy): domain Bacteria; phylum Actinomycetota; class Actinomycetes; order Mycobacteriales; family Nakamurellaceae; genus Nakamurella. The sequence continues at coordinate 1,127 of DASSTH010000115.1, forward strand.
GGTGATAGGCGGCGATGATGGCCTCGCCGTCGCCCTCGGTGGTGAATGTCGCCCCGCATTCGGAGGCCAGTTCCGCGCGAAGCTCCAGGTAGTTGTAGATCTCGCCGTTGAACACCAGCGCGTAGCGGTCCGGCGCCTCCGGCGGACCCCAGCGCAGTGGCTGGTGCGAGTGGTCGATGTCGATGATGGACAGCCGGTTGAACCCGAAGGCGACGTCGGGGTCGTGCCAGGTGCCCGGCTCGTCCGGGCCGCGGTGCCGTGCGCAACGCATGGCCACGCCCACCGACTCCACCCGGGACGCCGCGTCACCGCGGTGGGACACGAACCCCATCAGACCGCACACGCTGGACCGGTCACCTTCCTTCCATCACACCGGACGGTCGACGCCCGCGACCCTTCGATCCTGCCCGATCGGCGGCCGGTCGGGTGCCGCGACCGGCATGGCGCGCCGTGCCCCGCCCCGGCGGGTGGCGCGCGGTCGGGTCGAGTAATCTCATGGCGACCCCTGGGTAGGACCTCCGGGGGCCGGTGAAGTCGGATGCGCCCGCGGGGCGCGCCGGGAACGAGGAAGGCGCAACGGGTGCTTCGATCTCGGGCCGCACGCCGTTGGGTGCTTGCCGGGCTGCTGGTGGTGGCCGGGCTGGTCACCAGCGGATGCTCGATGGCCGACCTGCCGCGGTTCGGCTGGCCGGAGAGCGCCTCCAAGCAGGGCGCCAAGATGCAGTACTTCTGGTCCGGGGCGTTCATCGCGGCGCTGGCCATCGGCTGCGTCGTCTGGGGCCTGATGTTCTGGTGCTTCATCGTCTACCGCAAGCGCCGCAACTCGCCGCTGTACCCCAAGCAGACCAAGGAGAACATCCCGGTCGAGATGGTGTACACCGCGGTCCCGTTCGTGCTGATCGCGATCCTGTTCTACTTCACCGTCAGCACCGAGAACGACGTGCTCAAGCTCGACCCGAACCCGGACGTCCAGGTGGACGTCACCGCGTTCAAGTGGAACTGGGACTTCGGCTACGAGGGCACCACCTCGCCGGACGGCGGCGGTGAGGTGCACACCATCGGCACCTCGGAGGAGATCCCGGTGCTGATCCTGCCGAATGGCAAGACTATCCAGTACAAGCTGGCCAGCCGGGACGTGGTGCACTCGTTCTGGGTGCCGGCCTTCGACTTCAAGCGCGACGTCTTCCCGTACCCGGAGAAGAACAACACCGAGAACATCTTCCAGACCACGCTGACCCGCACCGGAGCCTGGGTCGGTCGGTGTGCGGAGCTGTGCGGTACCTACCACTCGGCGATGAACTTCGAGGTCCGCTCGGTGCCGGAGGACATCTACAACGACTACCTCAAGCTCCGGCAGACCGTGAACCCGGACACCGGGGCCGGGTACACCACCGCCGAGGCACTTGCCCAGGTGGGTAAGGACCATCCGGACTGCGGCGCGTTGTGCAGCCCGACCGCGACCACCACGTATCCGCTGGCCACCGATCGCCAGGCCAAGACGGCTCCCCAGCCTCCTGCGAACGTGACGGGCAACAAGTGATGGCCGGACCCACCGAACACGACACCCGCACCCAGGACACCGAGCCCCGCAGCGGCGGCGGGTTGAAGGTCGAGGCGCACGTCTTCCTGGCGATCGCGGCGTTCTTCATCGCCGCCACCCTGGTGTACGGCATCTGGAGCGCCGAGCCGGCAGGAACCGTAGCGTTGGGCCTGACCGGTGGGCTGCTGCTGATCATCGGCAGCTTCCTGTGGTTCAGCTCGCGCCGGCTGGAGCAGCCGCGGCCGGAGGACGACCCCGGTGCCGAGGTGGCCGACGGCGCGGGCGATGTGGGCTTCTTCTCCCCGGCCTCCTACTGGCCGTTCGCGATGGCGGCTGCGGCCATGCTCACCGCCATGGCGGTGGCGTTCTGGCTGGTGTGGCTGCTGGTGATCGGGTTCGGCTTCCTGATGCTGGCCATCTGCGGCCTGCTGTTCGAGTACCAGCGCAAGTACGGCGGGCACTGACCTTCTCCCAGGCCTGATGGCCCGTGCTCGTCGCCGGAGAGCGCCGCGCACTGGGGTGGGTGGCCGCCGGGGGCTAGTTCGCTGGGACGGGTGGTTCGCCGCTAGGGGCTGGGTCGCCGCCGAAAAGTCGCACCTCGATGCCCGGCTAAAGACCGCCACCTGCGAAAACGCACCGGGCGCCCGCAACGAGGTGCGACTTTTCGGCACCCATGCCAGACAGCGGCCGTCGATGCCGTACCGGCGCCACGCCCGCTCACCGGGCCGTCTACGCCGTGCCCGGCGCCGCTCACCGGGCCGTGGACGCCATGCCCGGCGCCGCGCCCCGCTCACCGGGCGGTGGATGCCATGCCCGGAATCGCCGCCCGCTTCGCTGCGCG
>DASSTH010000116.1:0-2418 GCA_035708025.1 Nakamurella sp.
CGGCAAGGGCGAGATCACCGAAACCGTCCGCGTCGGCGCCCGCAAGGGCCGTGCCACCGACAACCGGCAAGCCGCCCTGTGCCTGACCTGCCTGGGCACCGGCGACGCGCCGGCGGACGGGGAGTGATCGCCGTGATCCGCTCGCTCCGCCCCGATGCCGTCCTGATTCAAGCCGTGATCGCCGGTGCCCTGTCCTTCGCGCACCTGCACGACCTGGCCGCGGCGGCCGGGCAGTCCGGATGGAAGGCGTGGGCCTACCCGGTCTCGGTCGACCTGCTGCTGGTCGCCGCCTGGCGTCGGCTGCGCGCCGGCCGGGACCGCTCCGCCTGGACCTGGTTCACCATCGCGCTGGCGGCCTCGCTCGGCGCCAACGTCGCCACCGCGGGCCTGCTCGACCTGGACCACGTGCCCGCCTGGCTGCGCATCCTCGTCGCCGGATGGCCCGCCCTGGCCTTCCTCGGCGGCACCCTCCTGGTCCACGCCCCCACCCCGGCTCCGACCATGCCAGACCCGGCCCCGGAGCCGGACCGTGAACCGGTGGCGCCGGAAGTCGAGATGCACCGCACCGACACCCCCGACCCGGCCCCGGTCTCCGCCCCGGCGGCGGAACTGGCCCCGGCACTGCCCAAGCCGCCCGCCGCTGGTCCGGCGGTCCCGCCGGCCCTGCTGGAGCACGCCCGCTCAATCGCCGACGCACACCGCAACACCACGGGCCAGCCGATCACCGCCGACGCGCTCACCGCCCGGCTCGGCCTGCCCGCCCCGACCTGCCAAGCGATCGCCGCCCAACTCCAACTCACCTGACACCGAGGGAGGTTCACTCATGCGTCCGTCCATCGAGTCCGCGCTGAAGCGGGCCGCCGAACTCACCCGGAACAACCGGCTCGTGGAGGCCGTGAGCGTCGCCGAGGCCGCGATCCGCCGAGCCGACGACGACGAACACGCCGAGATCCGCCAGTGGCTCACCGACCACACCGACGACTTCACCGGACGGGAGAGCTGACGTGGCCACCTACCGCCGCTTCCGTGACGTGCGCCGCTTCGGCCCGGTCACGGTCGGCACCTACCACGACGGCCGGGGCCGCACCCGCCACACCGCCGCCTGCAACGCCCCCGGCTGCGGCTTTTCCACCGACTACGCCGACCGCTCCGCCGCCGAACTCGCCGCCCGTACCCACCGCTGCAACCCCTGACAGGAGGTAAGACCCGTGTTCACCCCGAAGTACCCGCCCCCAGACACCGCCCCCACGGCCCCGGCACCGGCGCTCACGACCGACACCCCGGTCACCATCACGCCGGCTCCGGTCCCCGCCTCGGTCTCGGCTCCGGTGGTCCCGGCCTCGAACCGGCCCACCGTCCAGCTCACCCCGGGCAGCGCGCTCGCCCTCGCGGCCGGCGGCGGCGCCGTCGTCCTCGTGATCGGCGCGGTCCTGGTCTCCATGCTCCTGGCGGTCGCCATCACCGGCGTCTCCGTCGCCCTGGTCGCCGTCGTCCTGCGCCTGCTGGTCAAGGACCTGCACAACCACCGCTGAACGGCCCCGGAGCGGCCTCGGTCGCCAAACTTCCGCCGCTCCGGGCGCCTGCACCCCTTCCAGATCCAACGGACCCGAAAGGGAGGCTCCATGATGCCCCAGCACGCCCCGAACACGCGCGTCTGCCGCGACTGCGACGGCTTCGCCACCGCCGCCATCACCACCGGCACCCGCCACCGCGACGGCACCCGCACCACGGTCCGCGTCGCCTGCCCGACCTGCCAGGGCACCGGCCACACCACCCCCGCCGCCGACTTCGCCCGCGTGGGGCGGTGACTGGCATGGCCGACCTGACCCCGAACGAGAAGACGCCCGGCCTGCACGTCTCCGCTGAGCCCGTCTACCGCCGCCACGACGATCCCGCCCGCTGGTGGTCCACCACCGCCAGCCGGCCCACCGGCTCCTACCACTGCAGCGGCTGCGGCCAGTCCGACACCGCCCGCGGCTCCCGCGACGTCGCCGCTCTCGTCGACGACTACACCGCCAACCACGGCTCCGCCCACAGGAAGGGGAGCAAGTGAGCAACGCCGCCACCGCGGCGGGCCTGGACCCGGCCACCCTCGCCGACGTGCTGAGGCTGGCCGGGTCCACCGGCTTTGACCGCATCCAAGAGCAGATCCGCCGGACCGGCGGCTGCACCGACCCGATCCGCCTGCAGGGCTCCACCGTCACCCGCGATCGCCTGACCGGGCAGGTCCTGCACTCGTACTCCACCGACCACGAACCCGGCGGCGTCCTCCGTGTCGCCTGCGGCAACCGCCGGGCTTCCCGCTGCCCCGCCTGCGCCTGGACCTACGCCGGGGATACCTACCACCTCATCCGCGCCGGCCTCGTCGGCGACCCCGGCAAGGGCACCCCGGAGACGATCCGCGACCACCCGCGGGTG
>DASSTH010000117.1:0-10490 GCA_035708025.1 Nakamurella sp.
GACCGGTCAGCGCATCCGAGACGGCGTCCGCCGGGGCGGCCGCCCGGTCGGCCCATCCCAACGAGACGGCCCGGCCCAGCGCCTCGGCGTGCGCGGGGACCGACTCGGCCAATGCATCGATGTCGGTGAGCGCCTCGGCCAGCGACACGCCGGCGGCCGCCCGCTCCCGGCCCAGCCGCTCACCGGCCGCGCGCACGTCCCGCCGCTCGGCCAGCGCCTCACACACCGCGTCCACCGACGGCGAGTGCCAGTCGGTGGGGAAGGCCCAGCCCAACTCGGCCGAGCGGCGGGCCCAGGTTCCGCGCAGGTCGTCCACGCAGCCCACCGGCTCGGGCAGGCGAACCAGACGAGGCATCGGCGCGGGCTCCCGGAGTGTGTCGGTGCGGTACAGACAGGTGACGGCCCGGGCCGGCCCCCGTCACGCAGATCGCATGATTTCTTCGCTCACGGGCTCCCTGGATGCATCTTCCGGGTCGATTCGTGTCGTGTTGTCCACGGTGTGATGACACCGGGCCAATTACGGTCACAATGTTGGGCGTGACGCCGTGATCCGCAATGCTGGAGCGACGGGGCGTCACAGAGACAGGGCGGTGACGTGGACCACGATCCGGACGAGGTTGCGGGAGGCAGCGACGCCGAGTTGATCACTCGGGTGCGGTCGGGGGACCGGGCGGCGTTCGGCCAGCTGTACTCCCGGCATGCCGGTGCCGCCGCCAACCTGGCCCGGCAGTTCGCCCGGGCGCCCTCCGAGGTGGACGACCTGGTGTCCGAGGCGTTCGCCCGGGTGCTGGACTCGCTGCTCGGCGGGCGCGGCCCGGACAGCGCCTTCCGCGCGTACCTGTTCACCACACTGCGCAACACCGCGTTCGACCGGACCCGCAAGGACCGGCGGCTGCAGTTCACCGACGACATCACCGTGCACGAGTCTCCCGAGGTCGCCGACGACCCGGTGGTGCTGCAGCTGGAGAACACGCTGGTGGCGAAGGCCTTCGGCGCGCTGCCGGAACGCTGGCAGACGGTGCTGTGGCACACCCAGGTGGAGGGCCAGTCGCCGGCAGAGGTGGGTGTGCTGCTGGGGATGGCGCCCAACGCGGTGACCTCGCTGGCGTTCCGGGCCCGCGAGGGGCTGCGCGAGGCGTACCTGCAGGCGCACCTCGCGGACACCGCCGCGGAGCGCTGCCGCGCCACGGTGGACCGGCTGGGCGGCTGGGCCCGGGGCGGGCTGTCCAAGCGGGAGCGCACCCAGGTGGACGCGCACCTGGCGGATTGCGAGCGCTGCAGTGCGCTGGCCGCCGAACTCGCCGAGATCAACACCAGCCTGCGCGGGCTGCTCGCGCCGCTGCTGCTGGGCGGGGCGGCGGCCGGCTACCTGGCCAGCCTGGGTAACGCCGGTATCGCCGTGCCGCTGGGCGCGGCCACCGGGGCCACGGTGGGCACCGCCGCGGTCGGCACCACCGCGGGGAGCACCGCCGCTGGCAGCACCGCGGGCACCGCCACCGGTCAGGGTGCGGGTGCCGGAGGGGCCGCGGCGGCCGCCGGCTCCAGCTCGTCCTGGGGACTGTGGGGCCTGTTGGCCCGGCCATGGGCGTTGGCGACGGCGGGCGCCGGAGTGGCCGCGGCGGTGGTGACGGGAGTGGTGATCGCGTTCGGCGGCACCGGGGCGCAGCAGCCGTTGGCGAACGAACCCCCGCCGGTCAGCCCGGTGACCAACTCCCCGGGGACCGGGTCGACGGCGGGGACGGGACCATCGGGGGTGACGGGATCGACGGGGGTGACGGGAACCTCCGGGGTCACCGGTTCCTCGGGGAGCACGCCGAGCTCGCCGGCGACGTCCGGATCGTCGGGCCCCGGCACCACGCCGGTTCAACCGACGGGCACCCGCCCGACGACCGCCGGCTCGGACTCGGCGACCGGCGGGCCGGGCGGCTCCACCGGCGGGCAGACGCTGCCACCGGTCGTCGTCCCCGGCTCGCCCGGAACCACCTCCACAGCATCGTCGGCGATCGGCCCGTCCACCGCGCCGACAACATCCATTCCCAGCACGGTGTTCACCACGATCAGCACCGGGGTGCCCTCCAGCCCTGCACCCGGCTCGAGTACCAACGGCACCCCGATCACGTCGAGCACCCAGCCCGCGACATCGACGTCGATGTCAACGAGCTCGACGGCCTCGACGAGCTCGCCGCCGGTCACCACTCCCCCGCCCACCGCCGAGCTGTCCGACCCGGTGGTCGGGACCGCATTTCTCGATGCCGTCGCAGGAGCACCGGCAGATGTGACGTTCTCGGTCACCAACTCGGGGGATGCGCCATCCGCGCGGCAAGACGTCACACTCGCAGGACCGGACGGTGTTTCATTGGTCGGTGGAACAGGATCGACGTCGTCCGCGACGGACGCCCTGCGTCTCTTTTCCGCACTTCTGATGCCACGGCTTTTCGTCCCGGCCGACACCGGCCTGGTCAACTGCGATCCAACGGGGTGCACGTACTTCGTCCCCGCACACACCACGTTGACCGTGACGCTGAACCTTTACGTCAGTCCTGATACTCAACCAGGGGCGGTGGTCCTCACCCTCGACGACACCGCATTTACCCTCCCCATGAGTGTGGATTCCGGCCTGACTCAGCTCCAGTTGACCTCGCCGCTCAACGGATGGACGGCCGGACAGACCGTCAGATCCGCGCTCACAGCCCAACTGCAGCCGAAGGTTGCCGATGCGGGCACCGTGACCCTGCCGCTACGGGCCGGCGTGCTGTGGATCACCAATTATCCGGACGGCTGCTCCCCGACCGGCAAAGCGAGCATCACCTGTGTCCCGGCCTTCGGGGCCGACACCAGCACGGTCCGCATCGCGCCGCTGACCATCACAGTGCTTCCGACCGGAAGGGGCGATCAGAAGATCACCGCCACCCTGTCCGGCGGCCGGTCGGCATCCGTGGGCAGCGGCGGCCGCGCAACCATCTGGATCGACGCTCTCGGTCCCGGGGATCCCATCGACATGACCGGGCCGTTCGGCGCGAACCTGGTGGGCGCCGCCATGATGCAGTGCGACAAACCGGTCCCGTTCGACCGCCAGACGTGTCGCATGTCGCGCATGGACGGCGACCCGGCCAGCCGGCTGCTTCAGGTACCGGTCGGAGCGACAGTCGTTTCCGCGGAACTGATGTGGGCGGCGACCAGGCCGGACACCGGCTCCGACGATGCCAAGGATTGCCTGAAGCGCGCCCCGGGCCCGTTGGACTGCATCACGCTCAACCTCGACGACGTACCCCATCCGCTGGTCGGCGTGGCACCGCCCGGAGCGCCGGACACACCAGGAGAACTCGTCGTGCGGGCAGCCGACGTGACCTCACTGATGGCTGCCGGCGGCAGCGTGAACGCCACCGGCCTGGCCGCGTCGACCAGCTCCAGCACCAACCTCCCCGCGATGGCCGCGTGGAGCCTCGTGGTGGTGTGGGCGTTCGACGACGACTCGTCCAGCAGGGTCCAGGTCGACAACTCGCTGACCGACAGCAGTTCCACCAAGGGCGGCACCGTCACCACGGTTGCCGACGCGGGATCGACCATCGAAGGCTTCTGGACCACCCTGTGGGCGGTGGACGACTGGGCGGCCAAGTCCCTCGCCTTCGACCCGGCCCGCAATCCGAACCCGCTCCCGGTGACCATCGACGGAAATTGCATCGCGCAGGGCGGGCCGGTCGCGGGCGCCGCCCTGCTGCAGTACGCCTGCGGGTTCCAGGTCCTTGGCGCCTGCTCGGCGTCGTCGGCGCCCCGGTGCTTCGATCCGGCGGCGCTGCAGGATTCCGCCGGCGCGGCCATCCGGCTGACCAACTCCCAGGTCGGCAGCCGGATCGACCGACTGTGGATCGGCCCCACCCTGGTAATTCGCGTGCCCTCCTGACCACGGGAGGACCGGCCGGCGGCACGGACCGTCCGGATGACGCCCGTAGAATCGTCAGGTGAGCCTCGTCGATCGCGTCCGCGAAGTCCTTCCCCCGCGGTATCGCGAGCTGGCCAAGTTCCTGGTGGTGGGTGGCACCGCCTGGGTGGTCGACGCCGGGCTCTTCACCCTCCTCTCGCACACCGTGCTGGACAAGAAGGTCATCACCAGCAAGATCATCTCGATCCTGGTGTCGACCATCGTGTCCTACGTGCTCAACCGGGAGTGGTCGTTCAACACTCGCGGCGGCCGCGAGATGCACCACGAAGCCATGCTGTTCTTCCTGGTGAACGGCCTGGCGCTGGGGCTGAACCTGGTCCCGCTGGCCATCAGCCACTACCTGATCGGCATCAACGTCGGCAACGGCTACAGCCGGCTGACGGTCTCCATCGCGGACTGGATCTCGGCGAACATCATCGGCACCCTGGTCGGGATGGTGTTCCGGTACTGGGCCTACCGCCGGTTCGTCTTCCCCGACGAGCTGAGCGACGTCGGACAACCGGACGACGGCCCTGGGCGGCGAGACACCGGGGACGGCCAGGCGGCCGAGGTGCCCGGGACCCGGTGACGCGAGGGGCCCGCACCGCGCGGTCCGGGGATGCGCCGCCCGGGTGATCCCCGCTGCTCGACCACCCGGACCCGATACTCGACCCGAAGGATCACGCGACCGAACCACCCGGACCCGATACTCGACCCGAAGGGTCACACCGCCGAACCGCCCGGGATCCGCTGCCGGGACGACCGCCGAGCCCGGGAACGGCGGGCACGCCCGCTCTCCCCGTCACCGCCCACGCTGTCCGCGGTGATCTCGTCCGCCTCGTCATCGTCACCGTCCTCGGCGTCCTCGTCACCGTCCCGGCTGGTACCGACGGCGAGGAACACCCCGAACACCGGCGGCCGCGCGCGGCGCAGCTCCAACCGGCCGCCGTCCGCCTCGATGAACGCGCGGGCCAGCCCCAGGCCAATGCCGGTGGAGGCCGCGGTGGACACGCCCCGGTCGAAGATGTGACCGACCAGCGCCTCGGCCACCCCCGGGCCCTCGTCGGAGACCTCCACCACCACCATCGTCGGAGCCGGCCGCACGTTGATTCGGACCGTGCCGTCCCCGTGGTGCAGCGCGTTGTCGATCAGCACGCCGATCGCCTCCCGCAGTCGCACCGAGGTGGCGTGCACGACCGTGCGCCGTGGGCAGCGGACCACCAACTGGCGGCGGGCGGCGGCGAAGGCCGGCTCCCATTCGGCCCGCACCTCGGCCAGCTCGTCGAACAGCAGCAGCTCGGTGGCGCCGGCCGCCCGGCGGGACCGCGCGTTCGACAGCAGGTCGTCCACCACGGTGACCAGCCGGTCGGTCTGGTCCAGCGCCGCCTGCACCTCCGCCACCACGGCGGGGTCGGAGTGGCTGGACAGTTCCTCCAGCCGCAGCCGCAACCCGGTCAGCCGGGTGCGCAACTGGTGCGAGATGTCGCTGGCCAGGTCGCGTTCCCGGCCGATCAGCGCCGCGATGTCGGTGGCCGAGGAGTCCAGGACCTCGGCCACCCGGTCCAACTCGCTGACCCCGTAGCGGCGGCGGGAGGTGCGGAAGTCGCCGGATCCCAGCCTGGCGGCGCGCCGGGCCACATCGGTCAGCGGGGTGGCCAGCCGGCGCGCGGTGATGATCGCGATCACCGCGCCGACCACCACCGACAGCAGCACCGCCAGACCCACCAGGCCCAGCGCCGCCAACTGCTCCCCGCGCACGCTGTCCGCGGGCACCGACAGCCGCAACTTGCCGCCGCCGGGCGTCACCAGCTGCTCGGAGATCACCCCGCCGGAGATGCGTTCGCCCACGGTCTGGTCGATGTGTCCCGGCATCTGGATCAGCAACCGGCCGTTGGCCGGCACCGCCAGGGCCAACTGGTTGAGGTTCGGATCGCTGCCCTCGGTCACCTGCGCGGTGAGCGTCGAGGAGATCTGCTCCAACCGACTGGCCAGCTCCTGGTGCATCAGGTCGTCCACCAGCCGCCAGGACACGATGGCCAGCGGCACGCCCAGCGTCAGCACGGTCGCCGCGATCACCAGCAGGATCGAGGTGAGGATCCGGCGGCGCATCGGCGGTCAGCCCCGGCCGGTCAGCTCGCGTCGAAGCGGAATCCGACGCCGCGCACCGTGGCGATCCGCCGATCCAGGTCCCTGGAGTCCCCGGCCAGCTTGCGGCGCAGCCATGACATGTGCATGTCCAGGGTCTTGGAAGTCTTCATCCCGGGGTCGTTCCACACCTCGGCGAGGATCTCCTCGCGGGTGACGACCTGCCCCGCGTGCACCATCAGCACCCGCAGCAGCTCGAACTCCTTGTTGGCCAGGGCGATCTCCGTGCCGTCCACCAGCACCCGGCGGGCCCCGGTCTCCATGCGCACCCCGCCGATGTCGATCACCTCGGGGGCGCGCCGGCGCAGCAGCGCCCGCACCCGGGCCAGCAGCTCCGCCAACCGGAACGGCTTACCGACGTAGTCGTCGGCACCCGCGTCCAGTCCCACCACGAAATCGACCTCGTCGGTACGGGCGGTGAGCATCAGCACCGGCACGTCACGGCCCGCCGCCCGGATCCTCCGGCACACCTCAAGGCCGTCCACGCTGGGCAGGCCGAGGTCCAGGATCACCAGCCCCACATCGCCGGTGAGGGCCGCGTCGACCGCCGACGCACCGTCCGCCGCCGTCACCACCGAGTAGCCCTCGCGCTCCAGCGCGCGGGACAGGGGCTCGGAGATTGCCGGGTCATCCTCGGCGAGCAGCACCGTCGTCACGCGGCCTACTGTACGTTTCCGCCCGTGGTGCCGGGGTAGGTGCGGGTGCGGACCTGCCGGGCGGGTCGCGGCGCGCAGCCGTCACCGGCCCCCGGTCCCGACCAGGGATCCTCTCCGCCTGCCGCTCAAACCGGGCTGACCCCGTGCCGGCGCCGGGAGAACGACCGGTCCTTGCCATCCGCCGCGGCGATCCGGGCGATCAGGTCGCCGCGCAGGTCCTCCGGCTCCACCAGCGCGTCCACCACCAGCTCCGACGCCAGGTGCACGATGTCGATGTCGGCCTCGTACTCCTCGCGCAGCCGCCGCACGTACGCCTCCCGCTCGGCCGGATCGTCGATCGCCGCGATCTTGTTCGCGTACACCGCGTTGACCGCCGCCTCCGCCCCCATCACCGCGATCTTGGCGGTGGGCAGGGCCAGCGTGGCATCAGGCTCGAATCCCGGCCCCGCCATGGCGTACAGCCCGGCACCGTAGGCCTTGCGCACCACCACGCAGATCTTCGGCACCGTCGCCTCGGAGACCGCGGTGATCATCTTGGCCCCGTGCCGGATGATGCCCTGCCGCTCCACCGCGGCACCCACCATGAACCCGGGCACGTCGGCCAGGAACACCAGCGGCACGTTGAAGGCGTCGCACAACTGGATGAAGTGCGTCGCCTTGTCCGCCGAGTCCACGAACAGCACGCCGCCGCGGAACATCGAGTTGTTGCCCACGAAGCCGACCGGCCGCCCGTCCAGCCGGCCGAACGCCACGGTGAGCTCGCGGGCCCACCCTGGGTGGATCTCGAACACCGAGCCGTCGTCGGCCAACGCGGTGATGTAGCGGCGCATGTCGAACGCCTGCCGCTCCGAATCGGGCACCAGGGTGCGCAGGTCGCCGCGGCCCGGCCCGGACGGCTCCGTCACCGGCGGGGCCTGGGTGTGATTGTCCGGCAGGTAGGACAGGAAGCGCTGCACCGCCGCGAGTGCGTCGTCCTCGGTCTTGGCGAGCAGGTGTCCCACGCCGGAGACGGTGGTGTGCATCTTCGCCCCGCCCATCTCCTCCAGCGTGGTGCGCTCCCCCGTCACCATCTCCACCATCCGGTCGCTGCCCAGGTACATGGACGCGTTGCCGTCCACCATGACCACCAGGTCGCAGAACGCCGGGATGTAGGCGCCGCCCGCGGCGGACGGCCCGAACAGCGCACACACCTGCGGGATCGACCCGGATGCCCGCACCTGGGTGTGGAAGATGCGACCGGCCCCGCGCCGGCCCGGGAAAAGTTGCACCTGGTCGGTGATCCGGGCGCCGGCGGAGTCCACCAGGTACACCATCGGTACGCCGGTGGTGTACGCCCGCTCGATGATCCGGATGATCTTCTCCACGGTGCGGGCGCCCCACGAGCCGGCCTTCACGGTGGAGTCGTTGGCCATCAGCGCCACCGGCCGGCCGGCGATACGGGCGATGCCGGTGACGACGCCGTCCGCCGGCAGCCCGTCGGCCAGCGCGTTGGCGAACTGACCGTCCTCCACGAAACTGCCCCGGTCCACCAGGCGGGCGATGCGCTCCCGGGCGAACAACTTGCCCTTGGCGGCGTTCGCCTGGTGGTACTTCGCGGCGCCGCCGGAGTCGATGCGTTCGCGCAGTCCGGCCCAACGGGGGGTGGTCGGCACTGCCGGGCCGTCGGTGTGCTCGCTGCTCATGACCTGAACGGTAGGTCACTGCGGGGGCGCCATCCGGATCGGGCACGATGACCGGATGGGGACAGCGACGGGCAGGGCGTTCGAGGACTTCACCACGGGCGATGTGATCGACCTGGGGACGGTGACGGCGGACCGCGAGGAGATGCTGGCGTTCGCCCACCGGTTCGACCCGCAGCCGTTCCACGTCGACGAGCAGGCCGCGCGGGAGTCGGTGCTGGGCGGGCTGTGCGCCTCCGGCTGGTTCACCTGCTCGCTGTGGATGCGTGCCTACGTGGACCGGGTGCTGGCTGGCTCGACGTCACAGGGCTCGCCCGGCGGACGGGAGCTGTCCTGGCCGGCGCCGGTCTTCCCCGGTGACGTGTTGTCCTGCCGGGCCGAGATCGGGGCGACCCGGCTGTCGGCCAGCCGCCCGGGGCTCGGTCTGGTGGAGATCACCGGAACGGCCTGGCGCGGCGAGACCCGGGTGCTGGGGCTGACCTTCACCGGGATCTTCAGTACCCGCTGACCGGGTCGTCGTCCCGGGCAGTGGCCGGTCGGCGCCGTCCCGGAGTTCGCCGGACACTTCGACGGTTCGGGCCTCGGCCGGCGCCATCAGCGGTGCACCGGACGGGCGGGGGTCAGGTCTTGGGTGGCCGGTCCCGGGCCGGGGGCGCCCCGGGGTCGGATCCGGTGTCGGCACCGGGCACCGGCGGGATCGAGGCTTCGACCTCCTGCTCGATGCGCTTCTTGGCCCGGCCCAGGCCCGGGATGGCGCCCAGCATCTCGTTGAGCTCGCGGGAGACCACCAGCAGCTCCCGCACGTCCGGCGCGACGGTGTCCAGGGTGTTCAGGATCGGCATCACGTCCTCGCGCAGCGAGACCACCACCTCCGGCAGCATGTTGACGACCTGAACCACGGCGTCCACCTCGGCGGGACTGGTGGTGTCGGCGAGCCGCGTGGCGATCTGCTCCAGGCGCTGCAGTGCCGGCCGGAACGGCTCCAGCAGGGCGGTCGCCTCGCCGGACAGCTGGTCCGCGGCGTCCACGGCCGTGCCGGCCCGCTGCAACAACCCGTCGGCGCGTTGCACCAGTCCGTCCGCCCTGGCCAGCAGGCGCTCGGCACGTTCGGCGACCGTGACGACCCGGTGCATCAGCTGGTCGACCTGGTCCAGCAGGCCCACCACCCGCGGCACCAGCCCGATCGCCCGCTCGGCAGCCTGATAGCCCTGCTCCGCCAGCCGGAGCACCTCGGCCGGTCCGGGGATGCGCATATGTCCACCTTCCGCCAGTCACGGGGCGCCCGCCAGTCACCCGCTGCATACCCGCCGGGCCCCGTTGGCCGCACCTTGAGCCGCTCCCTGTTGCCGCTATGCCGGAATCGCGCACCAGCCGTCTCTGCCAAGGAGTGGCCGCCAGATCGCGTCAAGATCCACTCCACCTGCGAGAACGCCGGGCACCGCGGAACTAGCGGCCACCTGTCAGTAGATCCGGCAGATGACCGCCATCATCAGCAGCCCGCGATCCCGACGGCCGACGTGGTCACCGCGAGCCGATACGAGCCGGTCCGGCTGCTGCGCGCGGTTCAGCCAACGGCTGGGGCGGAGCCGGCCAGCGCCCGCACCACCGCCGACGGGCTGGGCCGGCCCAGGAGCCCGGCCATCCACACGCTGGTCGCGACCAGGGCATCGAGATCGACCCCGTGCTCGATGCCCAGGCCGGTCAGGAACCACACCAGGTCCTCGGTCGCGAGGTTGCCGGTCGCCGACTTCGCGTACGGGCAGCCACCCAGACCGCCGGCCGAGGCATCCACCGTGGTGACCCCGCAGCGCAGTGCCGCCGCCGTGTTGGCCAGTGCCTGGCCGTAGGTGTCGTGGAAGTGCACGGCCAGCCGCTCCGGCCCGACCCCGGCCTCGGCGAAGGCGGCCAGCAGCGCCGTCACCTGGCCTGCGGTGGCCACCCCGATGGTGTCGCCCAGCGACAGCTCGTCACAGCCCAGGTCCAGCAGCCGCAGGCCGGCCCGCACCACCTGCGCGGCCGGCACCCGGCCCTCCCACGGGTCGCCGAAGCACATGGACAGGTAGCCGCGCACCCGCATCCCGCGCTCGGTGG
>DASSTH010000118.1:0-2684 GCA_035708025.1 Nakamurella sp.
ACCGGCCGGCGGCGGCGAACCGGCAGATCGCGGGACCGATGCCGGGTCCGACCGGTCCGACGGGCGCGGCCGGGACAACGGATCCGAGCGGCCCGACCGGCCCGACCGGACCGACCGGCCCGGCCGGGACAACGGAGCCGACCGGCCCGGCCGGGACAACGCGTCCGACCGGTCCGAGCGGTCCGACGGGACCCGCCGCCGGCAGTCCGAGCGCTACCAGGGCCCGGTGGTGCGGCGCGGCAGCCAGGAGCAGGAGACCACCACGGACCAGCGGCTGCTGGACTCCCGCGGGCCCAGCGACTGGGTGCACACCGATCCCTGGCGGGTGTTGCGGATCCAGTCCGAGTTCGTGGAGGGCTTCGGCGCGCTGTCCGAACTGCCGCGGGCGGTGACGGTGTTCGGCAGCGCCCGCACCCAGCGGGACTCGGACATGTACCAGCTGGGACGGGAGATCGGCGCCGCACTGGTCCGGGAGGGCTTCGCTGTGATCACCGGCGGCGGGCCGGGCACCATGGAGGCCGCCAACCGCGGGGCCAACGAGGCGGGCGGGCTGTCGGTCGGGCTGGGCATCGAGTTGCCGTTCGAGCAGGGCCTGAACGAATGGGTGGACCTGGGCATCAACTTCCGGTACTTCTTCGCCCGCAAGATGATGTTCGTCAAGTACTCGCAGGCCTTCGTCTGCCTGCCCGGCGGCTTCGGCACGCTCGACGAACTCACCGAGGCGCTGACCCTGGTGCAGACCAAGAAGGTGACCAAATTCCCGGTGGTGCTGTTCGGTTCCCGGTATTGGGGCGGACTGGTCGACTGGATCCGCGGCACCATCCTGGCCGAGGGCAACATCTCGCCGCGGGATCTGGACCTGTTGCACGTCACCGACGACATCGACGACATGATCGCCGTGGTGCACGAGTCCTACAAGGCCTGGGAGGACGCGCACTGACCCCTCCCCGGCCGCATGGATCAACATCTCAGGCAGGCACGATCGTGGGCGATCTGGGACGGCTGATGCTGCTGGGACCAACTTCGCGCATGCCGGCGAAGATGATCCATGCGAAGGGCCGGGGCGCCCGGGATCGCTGACCGTGCCGTTCCCGGCGGGCCCGCGGCGGCCGATCCGGGAGGGCCCGTGCGAGGATGGCGGGCGTGTTGCGCTGGATCACCGCGGGCGAGTCGCACGGCCCCGCGCTCGTCGCCGTCCTGGAGGGACTGCCCGCGGGCGTGCCCGTGACCACCGCCGACATCGCCGCCCAGCTGGCCAGGCGGCGGCTGGGCTACGGCCGCGGCGCCCGGATGAAGTTCGAGCAGGACGCCGTCGCCATCCTGGGCGGGGTCCGGCACGGCCGGACGCTGGGTGGGCCGATCGCGGTGCAGATCGGCAACACCGAGTGGCCCAAGTGGGAACAGATCATGGCGGCCGACCCGGTGGACCCGGGCGTGCTGGAGGGGCTGGCCCGCAACGCACCGCTGACCCGGCCGCGGCCCGGGCACGCGGACCTGGCGGGTATGCAGAAGTTCGGTTTCGACGATGCCAGGCCGGTTCTGGAGCGGGCGTCGGCGCGGGAGACCGCCGCGCGGGTGGCCCTGGGCACCATCGCCCAGCAGTTCCTGCGCGAGGTGCTGGGCGCCGAGGTGCTCTCCCACGTGGTGTCCATCGGCGCGGCCGGCGCGGTGGACGGCCCGCTGCCCACCCCCGCCGACCGCGCGGCCATCGACGACTCCCCGGTGCGCGCGCTGCACCCGGACTCGACGGCCGCCATGGTCGCCGAGATCGACTCGGCCAAGGCGGACGGCGACACTCTCGGCGGGGTGGTGGAGGTGCTGGTCTACGGGCTGCCGCCCGGGCTGGGGTCGTTCGTGCACGGCGACCGCCGGATCGACGCCCGGCTGGCCGGTGCGTTGATGAGCATCCAGGCGATCAAGGGGGTTGAGGTGGGTGACGGGTTCCTCACCGCGCGCCGCCGTGGGTCCGCCGCGCACGACGAGATCGACCACGCGGCAGGGGTTCTCACCCGGCGCTCGAACCGCGCAGGGGGCACCGAGGGCGGCATGACCAACGGCGAGGTGCTGCGGGTGCGGGCGGCCATGAAGCCGATCTCCACGGTGCCGCGGGCGCTGGCCACGGTCGACGTGGCCACCGGCGAGCCCGCGGTGGCGATCAACCAGCGCAGCGACGTGTGCGCCGTGCCGGCGGCCGGGGTCGTCGCGGAGGCGATGGTGGCGTTGGTGATCGCCGACGCGGTGCTCGAGAAGTTCGGCGGCGATGCGGTGACGGAGACGGCCCGCAACGCCCGCAGCTATCTGGACGGCCTGGGATCGACGATCCGGCACGAGTCCGATCCGGCATCCGCCGCGAAAGCCGATGTGGCGCAGGGGATCCCGTCGCCGTCCGGTCCGGTGGGTCCGTCACCGTCGGCCGCGTCACCGTCGGGTCCGGTGGGTCCGTCACCGTCGGCTCCGTCACCGTCGCCCCATGCCCGCTGATCCGACCGGCCCGCCCGCCGTGGTGCTGGTGGGCCCACCGGGCGCCGGCAAGACCAGCGTCGCCGCCACCCTCGGCGAGCACACCGGGCTGCCGGTGCGGGACACCGACTCCGACATCCAGGCCACCGCCGGGCGCACCGTGAGCGAGATCTTCACCGAGCTCGGCGAGGCCGAGTTCCGACGCATGGAGCGGGAGGCGGTGG
>DASSTH010000119.1:0-3332 GCA_035708025.1 Nakamurella sp.
CGAAGGCCCCACCGTCATCTCCTACTATCCATAGCACTCAAAGAGACGGAACTCTCCCCCCGGCGGTGACCAGGACGTCCTTCCGTTGCTGTGGCCTCATTTCAGACGCAACCGGGTGATAGTCCCCGAAAGTAGGACGGCTTGACGACGTCACTACCCCAGGCCTCGCCGCTGTCACCCACCACAAATGGATTGGGTGCGGCTCCTCCTGAGTGACTGAAGCGATCAAGCCGTGAGGGCGTATCCGTCCTGGTAGCCGGTCTGATGGACGCGCTCGTGTTGCCGGGCGAGATGGAAAGCCCAGTACTCCTCCAGATGACCGTTGGCGACCAGCGCGCGGAGCTTCAGCACCGCCTCGGCCCCGGCCAGGCCCCACCGCGCCCCGGCCAGGTCGAACCTGTCGGCGATCAGATGACGGCATGCGCCCTCGATCACCCCGGTCGCGATCGGCCATCCCGCCTCCAGCGCCTGGTCATACCGCAGATGCCCGGCGTTGTTGGACAGATAGCGGATGCACGCGTCGATGCCGTCGCGGTGCTGCGCGCCGGCTGTGGCGGCCTGCGCGGTCAGCGTGGTGATGACCTGGCCGGTGTGCCCGGCCAGCAGGGCCAGGGCGTGCCCGGCGACCCAGTCCTCCGCGGCCGGCGCCGCGGGCGGGTGCAAACTCCACGCAGCAGCCCATAACTTCTCCAGCACGTGTACGAAATCGATCACGATGTGGACGCGGATGCGGCGCCGGGCGGCTTCGGCGGTGATCAGGTCGAGCTGGTGGCGGGCCCCGTCGACGAGCACGACCCAGGGACGGACATGGCCGGGATCACGGGCCTCGGCATGGTCGAAGACCTTGGCGATCACCGCGGCGGGGCCGGTGATGACCGAGCCGCACAGCCACTTGCGCGTCGCGTTCGTCCGGGCCCGTGGCAGGCGCCGCCCGGCTCGCCCGCCGCCGGGGACGGCGATCACATCGTGCGGCCGCCGCGGCGCCGGTTCGGCGTCGTAGACCACCCCCAGCGTCGCCATCCGTTTGCGCGCCGGCTTCTCCCCGGCCGCCAGCCGCGTCCGGAAGGTGGCCTTGGCGCGGGCGGCAGCCTTCGCGGTCGCGGGCCGCAGCGCTTCGGGGCGCATCGCGATGCCCTTGCCGTCCACGCTGAGTACCAGCACCGTGGACGCCGTGCACGGCAGCGGCGTTCGCGCGGCGTAGAAGGCGTCGACATCGGCCGCGGCCTGGGCGACCAACTGCTCGATCTGCCGCTTGCCGATCACCTGACCGCACCGCGTGGTGATCGCCGCCAGGGCGGCGTCGAACGAGCCGCGCACCGTCTCGATGACCGCGAGCTTCGCCAGCCCGGCCGAGTGCCGCGCCACCGGCAGCGACAACGCCGCGTCCGCCGGATACACGTTGCGCACCCCCGGGGCCCGCCACGCGCACCGGGTGACCGTTACCATCCCGGTCACCGTGGCCAGCAGGCGGTGGTGCCCGAGCTCCAGCCGCCGCCGCGGCACCCCGTCCGCGCCGATCACCCCCGCGGCGCTACCGTCCTGGTGACGCGCGCGGCGTACCTGTTCCAGCTCGCGCAGCGCGCGCAGGTCAAGGTGGGCCTGCAGCAGCAGGCGCTGCAGCTCCCGGCCCTGCTCGGTGATGGTCTCCTCCAGCCGGTCATGGGAAAGTGTCCCGATCTGCGCGTCGGTGAGGTGTCCGATGAGCCAGTTGAAGGTGTTCTTCGCCTCCGCAAAGACGTCAGCGGTGGCCTCGGTGTCGTACGGTGCCTGCACAGGGCTCTTCCTTCGTCGGGAACGGTTTGGTTGGCACCTTCGAACCTGACCGAGGGGAGAGCCCCGCCACAATCACCTGCCCGGTGACGACGCGATTGCGTCCCGTGACGCCACGCCATCCTGCCCGGCCATCTCGCGGGCCACCGGATCGGTCACCGTGAACAGTCCCGGCCCTTCTTCCCGCGCCCAGCCGCGTTCCACCAGCCGCTTCAGCTTGGAGCGCAGCCCTTCCCGCTTGGCCGCCTCATCGGGCAGGCCCATCGCCACCGCGATCTGCCCGGCCCGTATCGCCTGCCCGGCATCGGCCATGATCTCTACCGCGTCCCGGTACGCGCGCGGCAGCACCGCCGCCTTCATGCCGGGCTGCCAGTGCGGCACCGTCACCACACCCAGCACCGGCGGCCGTGCCGGCGGCGCGGTGCCGGCCACGTCGGCGGCCTCGGCCTGTCCAGTGGGCTCATCGAGCAACTGGGCCGCTTCGCCCAAGATTTCCTCGACGGTCTCCCGTGTGATCGTCAGCCGTGACAGGCGGTCCTGCTCGTCCTGCAGCTGTGACGTCAGCACCGCGATCTGCTCGCGGAACTCCTCGATCCGCCGGCGGGCCACAGCCTCACGCCGTGCCAGTTCTTCCAGCAACGAGCCCATCGTCACCACCGCCTCACGGGTCTGCACTCACAGTAGAAGGCGGTTCCCGGATCAAACAGGCACGTCTGCAAAGGACCAGGTCAGAGACTCACTGAAGAAGAGCCGCACCCAATGGATTTGATCGGTGCAGGCAGGGGACATGATCGGGTGATCTGGCTGGAGTCGCAACTGCGCAAGTGAGGAGCCCCGCGTTCTCCGGACAGCTTCCAGGTGATCACGTCATGCTGCGAGCTGCCCGCTCAGGTACTCGTTGTGGACCTCAAGCGGAGTCCGGTACCCGTTCGCGGAATGAAGTCTGCGCCGATTATAGAACCCTTCGATATAGCGGACAACCTCCCGCCGGGCTTTAGCGCGGGTGGTGAACACCATCCCGTTGAGCCACTCGTTCTTCAACGCACCGAAGAACGATTCCGCCAGCGCGTTATCCCAGCACACCCCGGCACGCCCCACGGATCGACGAATCCCGTACCGGGCCAGATGCCGCCCGAACTCCTCACTCGTATAGTTCGACCCGCGGTCGGAATGGAAAACACACCCCGGCTGCAGCTCGATAGTACCAACGGCGGCATCGATCGCATCGCAGACGAGCGAGGCCTTGTAGTGATCGGCCATCGCCCAGCCCACCACCATCTTGGAATGGCAGTCAATCACCGTGGCGAGATAAACAAACCCTTCCCAAGTGGGGATGTACGTGATGTCCCCGACCAGCTTCGTGCCCGGCCGCCCGGCGGTGAAGTCGCGTCGCACCAGGTCAGGAATCCCCTGGTAGGAGCCGTCCGGCAGGGTGGTGACCGGCCGCCACGGCCGGCCCCGGCTCGGCCGCAGGCCCAGCTGGCGCATCAGGTGCCGGACCAGCTCGTCGCTCACCCGTTCGCCGGATCGAAGCAACGCCGCGTGAATACGCCGATACCCGT
>DASSTH010000120.1:0-14430 GCA_035708025.1 Nakamurella sp.
GATCAGGTCGGCGGAGAGCAGGTGAACGTGCTCCTCCGCCTCCGAGACAGATGAATATGTGGTCATGGCCCGATCAGAGCAGGGCGCACCGACAGCCTGCGGTCAGTGATGAGGTGGTCACGCTCGGGTACGGGCCGGGGCTCCCGGGGTGTCGGACCGGCGAACCGGTGTATCACCGGCCACGCTGCACTCTCCTGATGGTCGGCTGCGGCGACGGGCATGCCGCCCGGTGCGAACGGCGGTCGGGGCTTACCTCCTGTGACGAGGAAGCGCCATGGCTTCCGATCCGCGTCGCTGCCGGACCCGGGACTGAGACGTCAGACCCCGGCCGGCAGCGACGCCGCACGACGAAGTGGCCCCGGCGCGGATGATCGCTCACGCAGATCGGATGAAGACCGCTGCTCACCGGCATGTTGTGGATAACTCGGCGCATCAGGGTCACGTCGTCGGACCTCTACGCCAGACTCGACGGCCATGGGGAAGAACCAGCACCGACACCGCAGAGCGGCGAAGCAGCAGCGTCGGGATCGGCGGATCCGGGGTCGTAGTGACGGGCCGAGCTCCGGCCGGGTGCCGCCGGGCGGCTGGGACGACGACTACTGCTTCAATCACCAACGCTGGCACGGCCCGGACGGTCCTCGAGGACTGCGCGTGGATGTGCGCGAACTCTTGCTGTCTGCCGCCACGGTGCAGGACGCCGACGCCGCTGATCAACTGCTGGACGAATTGGTGCGCGCCGATCGAGACGGCCGCGCCGGCGTCGAGGCGACCACCGAAGTGCAGGGGTTGATCGGGTCCTTGTACGAGCACGGGTGGCAACCGGCGGACCTGATGCACGTGGCGCGCAAGCGGCTGCCGTCGAACCGGGAATTCCTACTCGGTGCCCTGATCGACCACGAGGCACTGGGTAGCCGTGCGGACCAGCGCGCGCCGGAGGACTGGCGCAGCCAGCTGAGCGCCATCCGAGAGTCGCAGCCGCTGCCGCACTCGGGCGACTCCGCCGTCGGTTGGCTGGTCGCGGCCGGGAGAGATGTGACCGGTGCCTGGCAGGACCTGATCGCCACCGTCGGCATGATCACCGGCCTCCCGTTGCTGGAACAACTCGCCGATCCGCCGTCCCGGTGGCCCCGGGAAAGAACCGCTGCGACCGGGCCATCCAGCGGCGCGCAGGGGGCGTCCATGCGCGGCGCGCATGGGGCGTCGGAGTCGGCGCCCCATGCGCCGGCGCCCTCTCGATCGCCGCGTCACCCCAAGATGCTTGCTCGTATCCGCGCTCTGCTCGCCAAGGCGGAGTCCACCGAATTCCCCGACGAGGCGGAGGCGCTGACCGGCAAGGCGCAGGAGTTGATGTCGCGCTACGCCATCGACGAGGCCTTGCTGGAGTCGGCTGCATCCGGAGGCACCCGGATCCTGGCCCGGCGAGTCCATGTCGACAGCCCGTATGCCGCCACCAAGGTGCAGTTACTGGCTGCGGTCGGTGCCGCCAACCGGGTACGCGTCATCTGGACCGATGCGCTCGACATCGCGACCGTCGTGGGCTTCCCGACCGACCTCGACCTGATCGACATGCTGTACACCTCACTATTGGTGCAGGCCACCCGGGCGATGACGAACGCCGGCCGGGAATCGTCCAGCACCCGCTCGGTGTCGTTCCGTCGGGCGTTCCTGCTGGCATACGCGCAGCGAATCGGCGAGCGGCTCGCGCAGGCCGATGTGCACGCGGCGGCCGGGGTGCAGGGAGCCGAACTCGTGCTGGCCAGGCGGTCGCGAGAGGTCGACGCGGAGTTCGACCGGCTGTTCCCGTCCGTCACCAAGATGCGCACCCGGCGGGTCAACGCGCGCGGCTGGTACGCCGGCCGGGCTGCGGCCGACCAGGCGAGGATCGCGCAAGGTCAACTCGAAGCGGAGGGCTGAGCGGCCCGGCGTCCGAGATGCACGGGACTTGGTCACCGATCCGTGCTGGAATCAGGCCGAACAGTCGACGGCGACGGCCAAAGCCGCGCAGATCTGTCGCACACGGGAGTCCGCGAGCCGCCCTATGCGCTCCACCAGGACCGCTAACGACACGCTTTCAATGGAATCCAGGTTGACCGCCGAGCGCAACGGGATGGGATCGTCCCCCGGCTCCAGCGTGACCTCACTATCAAGGCCGCGAATCGTGGT
Organism: Nakamurella sp.; assembly: GCA_035708025.1. Lineage (GTDB taxonomy): Bacteria > Actinomycetota > Actinomycetes > Mycobacteriales > Nakamurellaceae > Nakamurella. The sequence continues at coordinate 2,164 of DASSTH010000120.1, forward strand.
GGTGCACGGCGCTACCAGCGCCCGCCGATGCCGCGGAATGACCGCGTCGCGGGACAGCACCACCACTGGGCGGCGACCGATCGCGGCCATCTCGCACCACCAGACTTCGCCGCGCGCGGGTGGCGTGCTCATGAGCGGGCCGCCGCCTCTCGGAATGAGGCCAAGTCGCCCCACGCATCCGCCTCGTCCAAGGGGTGATCATCGTATGCGGCGTAGCTGGCGTCGATCTCTGCCGAGCGGTGGCGCGCGAGCAGTGCCCGCAGCGCTTCCTCGATCATGGAGGCGTCGGTAGCCCATGGGTATATCGCCCGAGCGCTGCTCAGCAGGTCGGAGTCCACTGTTGTGCTCAATCGCGCCCTAGCCATGCCACGATTGTGGCACCCGCAGGCAGCAGCGGCCACCGAACTCCACACCCCACGATGTGGCGACCGCACGCCGAACCGAGCGCCGACCCCGGGGGGCCCGGCACCAGCTACTCGTCGTCGACCGCGTCCAGCATGCCCAGACCGAGCAGATCCGGCTCCAGTACGGCCTTCTCGTCGGGCCGGTAGGGGAGCACGGTCTGCATGTAGGAGCGGATCGCCTCCTCCATGGAGACTTCCCGGCCGGCCGCCTCGGACAGGAACCAGCGGTGCTCCAGCACCTCGTGGAACACCTCCGCGGGCTCCAGCTTCTCGGTCAGCTCGGGCGGGATCGCCTCGATCACCGGCTCGAACACGTCGGTCATCCAGTGCCGCGCCACCGTGTCCTCGTCCACCTGGGTCTGCGGCATCACCGCCTGGCTGCGAAAGGTGTCCAGATCGTTGAGGATCCGGCGCGCCTGGTTCTCCTGAACGTCCAGACCGGTCAGCTCCATCAGCCGGCGGCGGTGGTGCCCGGCCTCCACCACCTGGGTCTGCACCATGACGTGCGGATTGCCGTCCACATCGTGGACGTCCAGCTGCGCGACGTCGTAGCCCAGGTCGTTCAGCCGGCGCAGCCGCTGTTCGATCCGCCACCACTCGTCCTCGCCCACGGTCTGCGGCGCGGTCAGCTCGGCCCACAGATCGGTGTACTTCTCGACCACCGACTGCGCGGTCTCCACCGGATCGACGTGCTCGGGCAGCAGTTCGGACATCTGCAGGTCGAGCAGCTCGCCGGCCAGGTTGGTCTCGGCGATGTCCAGGTCGTGCCGGCGCTGGCCGTCGGACAGCTGAGTGCGCAGTTCGCCGGTCTCGGCATCGACCAGATAGGCGGCCAGCGCCCCGGCGTCCCGGCGGAACAGCGTGTTGGACAGCGAGCAGTCGCCCCAGGCGAAACCGGCCAGGTGCAGGCGGACCAGCAGCTCGGCCAGGGCATCCAACAGCTTGGGCTCCAGGTCCGGATCCAGCCGTCGGGAGAACAACGCGCGGTAGGGCAGCGAGAACCGCAGGTGCTTGGTGACCAGCGCGGCGTCCAGCGCCTCGCCGTCCGGTGAGGTGCGCCCGACCACCACGCCCACCGCCTCCACCACCGGCACGCCCATCCGGGCCAGGGTGCGCAGTTGCTCGTACTCGTGCTCGGCCAGCCGCTGGTTAATTTCCTTGATGGCGTAGACGATCCCGCCGATGCGGGCGAATCGCACCACGTGCCGGGAGATGCCGCGCGGCAGGCTCACCAGCAGGTCGGCCGGCCAATCCTCCAGCGGCGTGGACCAGGGCAGGGTGAGCAGGTCCATCGGGTCCGGGCCGCTGGAGAATTGCATGCGCACGGATCAAGCCTGGCACATCCGGCGTCGCGGTTCCCGCCACGCCCGCGGACGGGCCCTCAGCGACGGCGGATCATGCTGCGATCCAGGTCCGCCGGAGTGGCGGCGCCCGCGGCGGCCATCGCCTGGACCAGTTCGGCGGTCAGCCCGGACAGCACTCCGGCCACCCCGTCCCGCCCCGACGCGGCCAGCCCCCACAGCACCGGGCGGCCCACGCCCACCGTCACCGCCCCCAGCGCGAGCGCACGCAGCACGTCGATCCCGGAACGGACCCCACCGTCCACCATCACCGGTACCCGGCCGGCCACGGCATCCAACACGGCCGGCAACGCGTCGGCGGTGGGCAGCACGCCCTCCACCTGACGCCGGCCATGGTTGGACACGATGATCCCCGACGCCCCGGCCCCGATCACCCGGGCGGCATCCGCCGGATGCAGGATCCCCTTGACGTGCACCGGAATCCCGCAGTGCTCGACCACGGAGGTGACGTCGTCCAGGGTGAGCGCCGCGACGTAGGTGGCCGACATCTGCTGCCAGCTCAGGCCGGGGAAGTTGCCCGGAACGGCGGTCAACCGCGACTGCACGGACCGGCGGAAGGATGCGCTGCCGGCGGGCCCGCCCAGGTCCACGGTCAGCACGATCGCACCCGCCCCGGCGGCGACCGCCCGATCCAGGTAGTCGTTGCTGCGGCCGCGGTCCTGCTGCAGGTACACCTGGGCCCACCACGGACCGGACACCGCCGCGCCGAAGGCGCCCACTTCGACGGTCGCCGAGTTCGAGTACACCATCAGCGCTCCGGCGTCGCCGGCGCCCAGCCCGGTGGCGATCTCGCCGTCCGGATGTGCCATGCCATGGCCGGCACTGGCCGCCACCACCACCGGAGTGCGCAGCGTCGCGCCGCCCCGATGGGCCCGCTCGTCCAACCGCACGGAGGTGTCCGGGGCGCCGGTGCCGCGCAGCACCCGGGGAATCAGGTCGAAGCGCTGCCAAGCTTCGGCATCCCGGTCGGCCTGCTCGGGCGGCCCGGCGGTCGCCTGGTAGTAGGCGAAGGCGAGTTCATCCATGGCGGCGCGGGCGCTGGCGCGCAGGTCGGTGAAGTCCACCCGGTCATCATGCCGGGTGCCTGCGGGTACCGCCGGGGAGGTCAGGTCTGCAGCAGGCCAGGGTCCGGCAGGGACTCCGCCAAGGCGGCCAGCACCTCGGCGGTGACGGGGATCCCGGCCTCGGCCAGCGCGTCCAGGGCCGCGCCCGCGACCGGCGGCAGCGAGGCGGGCACCGGGCGGCACCCCGGAACGGCGCGCTGCAACTCGCCGATCAGCGCCTCGGCGAACACCGGTGGTGCCGCGCTCAGCACCGGGCCGGCCAGCACCACCGGGATGCCGCCACGGCGCACATCGAAGCCGCAGCGGATCGCCGCGGCGCGGGCGTACTCGGCGGTGCGCACTGCGTGCCGGTGAACGATCCGCGACGCCACCGGGTCGCCGTCGGCCGCCGCCTGCAGTACCACCGGTGCGGCGAGACCCTTGTCCTGCCATGGCCGGCGGTCCTGCCGGCGGGTCAACGAATGCAGCAGGTCCCGCGGGCTCGGCTCGCCGTATCGGCGCAGCAGGGCATCCCACAGCACCGCCGACCGGTCATCGTCCCGCGGTGGGAGCGGTGATCCCGCCCGGCCGGCCGGCCCGGAACGCGCGGGTTCGCCGCGCCGTGGGTCCGCGGACGCCGCCTGGCCGATGCCCAGTTCGGACAGGAACAACGCCGACAGCGCCTCCTGCCCGATGCCGGTGGCGCCGAGCCGATCCTGGCCCCACCAGGACAGCGACCATTCGTGGCCGTCGGGTCCGCGGCCGGCGATCGCCGACCCGGTCCCGGCCGTCACCGCGACCGCGACGCCGGTCGGTTCGCCACAGCGGATCGGCGCGAAACCGTCGTTGAGCACGGAGATCCGCCGCAGCTCCGGCCGGGCCTCACCCAGCGTCTGCCGCCAGAACTCGGCATCCTCCGGCCAGTCGACGCCGGCCATCCGAAAGGCCGCCGAGTGCACCTGCGCTGCGGCGACGCCGGCCGAGTCGAGCGCCTGCTCGATGCATCCCGTCACCGCCCGCACGGCCTGCCGGATGTCGCCGACGCCGTAGATGTCGCCGCACCCGGTGCGTCCCACTCCGGCCACCGACCCGTCGGCCCGGCACAGGAAGGCGACCGTCTTGCTGTTTCCCGCATCCAGTCCGAGATACATGGCGGCTCAGGGCAGCAGCCGGTCCGGCAGGTACGCGGCATGCGCGGCGGCCAGTTCCGCGTACAGTTCCTCGGCCACCGGCAGCGACGGCACCAGCGGATGCGCCGCCAGCGCTCGGACGCCATCCCGGGCGTCCCCCTCCCACGCCGCGTGCGCGGCCAGCAACTGATGCTCGGCCAGCGCGTGGATCAGCCCGACCACCTGATGCGGCAGCCGCTGCTGCGGGATCGGATGGAACCCCTTGCCGTCCACCGTGGTCGGCACCTCGACCACCAGGTTCTCGTCGAAACCCGGTAGCACGCCGCCGGTATTGGGCAGGTTGACCGGCAGCACCGCCGGCTCGTCGTTGAAGTATGCGGCCATCGCGTCGATCGCCAGCTCGAGTTCGTGCACCCCGCCGCGGGACCGGGACGGGTCCAGCGCCGGCGCCACGGACTCGGCCTGCTCCCGGTAGTGCTCCCAGTACCGGGGCACGTCAGCGATGATGTCCTCCGCCCTGGTGCGCGGGGCGGCCTGCTGCTCGCGCAGCACCTCGTCGCGGAAGTAGTAGTACTGGAAGTAGTAGGACGGCACCGACCGCATGGCGACCGCCAGGCGCAGCAGGCGGCGCTGATCCGCGGCGAAGGTGGGGTCGTCCCGCCGCTCCTGCAGCGCGCGTTCCAGGTGCGGGATCAGGTCCTCGCCGGCGTAGGTGTGTTCGGTGCTCCACACGTTGTGGTTGATCCCGGACATCGTCACCGACAGGCGGTCCGGATCCAGCCCGGCTGCCCTGGCGACCATCCGGGGGAAGATCCACGGCCCCTCGCACAGCGAGACGGTCGGGATGTCGGTGTAGCCGGTCAGCGCCTGGGCCACCATGTTGACCGGGTTGGTGTAGTTGAAGATGGTCACCTTGGGGCACACCTGGGCGACGTCCTGCACCACCTCGCGCATCACGGCGATCGACCGCAGCGCCATGAAGAAGCCGCCGGGGCCCTGGGTCTCCTGACCGATCACGCCGTGCTTGATCGGGATGCGCTCGTCCAGCGCGCGGGCCGCGAAGCCGCCCGGGCGGAAGCTGGACAGCAGCGCGTCGCAGTCCCGCAGACCGGCCCGCCGGTCGGTGGTGGCGGTGACGGTGATGTCCAGGCCCAGGTGCTCGGCCATCCGCTGCGCGAGTTGTTGGATGAGCGCGGTGTGCTCGGCATCGAGGTCGATCAGCACCACCTCGGAGCCGTCGAAGCGCTCGCCCTGGTCCATGAACGAGGCCATCGTCCCGGCGGCCCTGGTGGAGCCGCCGCCCAGGTACGCGATCTTGATGCGGGCCACCCCGCGCGCTCCTTCCGCCGGCCGCCGGGCGCCGCTACTGCGGACGCCCGGTCACCCAGCCTGCCACCTGCGCCGCCATTGGGCTCCACCGGTGACCGCCGGTGGTTCCGGGCAGCAGGTCCCATCCGTGCTCGCCCGGCGTCGCCGTGACCACCGTGCGCGCGGAGCAGCGGCGGCTCACCGTTGCGCGGCAGTCACCAGACCCGCGAACAGCCGCAGATCGCTGCCGGCCTCCGGGTGCCACTGCACGCCCAGCCAGAAGGGCCGTTCGGGATGCTCGACCGCTTCCAACAGCCCGTCCTCGGCATGAGCGGTCGCCACCAGGCCCGGGTGCTGGTCCACCGCCTGATGGTGGTGGCAGGGCACCGTCAGCGAAGGGCCGAGCAGCTCGGCGAGCCGGGTGCCGGCCACGGTGCGAACGGTGATCGGGCCATACGCGTCCGGGCCGGGGGAGTGCCGGTCGTGACCGACGACATCCGGAACATGTTGCAACAACGACCCGCTCGCGTGCACGGCCATCATTTGCATGCCGCGGCACACGCCGAGCGTGGGCAGCACGCGGTCCGCTGCGGCGTCCAGCAGGGCCAACTCGGCGGCGTCCCGGTCCTGGCGCCACCCGATGGTGTTCGGTCCCGGCAGCTGGCCGTAGCGGGCCGGCTCCACGTCGGCACCGCCGGCGATGACCAGGGCGTCCAGCCGGTCCAGCGCCGCGGCAGCGTCCGCCGGGTCGGCGTAGGGCGGCAGCAGCACGGGGATGCCGCCGCCCGCGGCGACGGCCAGCGCGTACCGTTCCGGCAGCAGGTCGGCGCGCACGCTCCGCCAGTGCCCCCAACTGGCGGGCTCTCGGTAACTGCTGATCCCGACGACCGGCCGCACGGTCAGTCCAGCGGGGTGACGTAGGCGCCGGAGATGCCGCCGTCCACCAGGAACTGCGAGGCGGTGATGAACGACGACTCGTCCGATGCCAGGAACAGCACGGCATTGGCGATCTCTTCCGCCTCGGCGAACCGGCCCATCGGGATGTGTACCAGCCGTCGGGCGGCCCGCTCCGGGTCCTTGGCGAACAGCTCCTGTAACAGCGGGGTGTTCACCGGCCCTGGGCACAGCGCGTTGACCCGCACGCCCTGCCGGGCGAACTGCACACCCAACTCGCGGGAGAGCGCCAGCACCCCGCCCTTGGCGGCGGTGTAGGAGATCTGCGAGGTGGCGGACCCCATGACGGCCACGAACGACGCGGTGTTGATGATGGATCCGCTCCGCTGTTCCACCATGTACGGCAGCGCCGCCTTGCAGCACAGGTAGACGCTGGTCAGGTTGACCTCCTGTACCCGGCGCCAGGCGTCCAGCCCGGTGGTCAGGATGGAGTCGTCATCCGGCGGCGAGATCCCAGCGTTGTTGAACGCGACATCGACGCTGCCGTAGGTGTTCTTGGCCAGCGCGAACAGCGCGTCCACCCCGCCAGGATCGGTGACGTCGGTCCGGGCGTAGGCGCCGTTCAGCTCCCGCGCCAGGTCTGGGCCGCGCCGGTCGTCGATGTCCCCGATGACCACGTGGGCTCCCTCGGCGGCGAACCGTCGAGCGGTGGCCAGCCCGATCCCGGAGCAGCCTCCGGTGATGACGGCGACCCTGCCATCCAGTCGTCCTGCCATGTCCGTGTCAATACCTTTCCGTTGGGTGGCGTCGTGCGGGCGACGTTGCGACCCGCGGAGTGCGTAATTACGCGCACTCTGCAGGACGCAACGATTCTTACGTGGTGGCGATGAACACGTTCTTCTCCTCGGTGAACGCGTCCGGGGCGTCCGGGCCCAGTTCCCGGCCGAGCCCCGATTGCTTGTAGCCGCCGAACGGCGTCCAATAGCGCACCGAGGAGTGCGAGTTGACGCTCAGGTTGCCCGACTCCACGCCGCGCGCCACCCGCAGCGCCCGGCCGACGTCCGAGGTGTAGATCGAGCCGGAGAGGCCGTATTCGGTGTCGTTGGCCATGGCCACCGCCTCGTCCTCGTCGTCGAACGGCAGCACCGCGACCACCGGACCGAACACCTCCTCGCGCCAGATCGGGTCGGCGGTGGACGACGGGAGCACCACGGTGGGCGGGTACCAGAAGCCGCCGTCGAACCCGCCTCCCGTGGGCACCGACCCGGTGCAGGCGACCCGCACTCCGTGCAGATAGCCCGCCACTCGGTCGCGTTGACCGGCCGAGATCAGCGGGCCCATCTCCGATTCCGCCGACGACGGGTCACCCACCCGCACTCCCGTCACCGCCCGCTCGAACAATTCCAGGAACTGCTCGTACACCGTGCGCTGCACCAGGATCCGGGAGCGGGCACAGCAGTCCTGGCCCGCGTTGTCGAACACGGCGTACGGGGCGGCGGCCGCGGCGGCGGCCAGGTCCGTGTCGTCGAACACGATGGTGGCGCTCTTGCCGCCCAGCTCCAGGGTCACCGGTTTCACCTGGGCCGCGCACCCGGTCATGATCTGCTTGCCGACCGCGGTGGACCCGGTGAAGCAGACCTTGCGCACCAGCGGGTTGTCCACGAAGCGTTGTCCGACCACGGAGCCCTTGCCCGGGATGACGGTGAACACCCCGTCCGGCAGGCCGGCCGCCCGTCCGAGCTCGGCCAGCCGCAACGCGGTCAGCGGGGTGAGCTCGGCCGGCTTGAGCACCACCACGTTGCCGGCCGCCAGCGCCGGGGCGAGCCCCCAGCCGGCGATGGGCATGGGGACGTTCCACGGCACGATCACGCCGACCACGCCCAGCGGTTCCCGGAAGGTGATGTCCACCCCGCCGGGCACCGGGATCTGCTTGCCCAGCAGTCGTTCCGGGGCGGCGGAGTAGTAGTTCAGCACGTCCCGCACGTTGCCGGCCTCCCAGCGGGCGTTGCCGCGGGTGTGGCCGGAATTGGCGACCTCCAGGTCTGCGAGTTCGTCGAGGTGCGCGTCCACGGCCGCCGCGAATGCCCGCAACAGCCGGGCTCGTTCGCCGGGCGCGACCGCGCGCCAGGCGGCGAATGCCTGGTGAGCGCGGTCGATCGCGGCGTCGGCCTCCGCGGCGTCGGCCAGCGGGACCTCGCCGAGCGGGGCGCCCGTGGCGGGGTTGACCACGGTGTGGGAGCCGCCCGCGCCGCGGGTGACCGCCGGGTCGGCGGTGACGGAGATGCTCATGCCAGTAACCTGCGAAACCCTTCTGTCATATGACGATCTCTGCACTTTCGCCCGGAGTGGGACCGGCAGCCGGTACCCGGCGCCCCGGTCAACCCGGGAAAGCGGGCGGGCTACAGCCGCTCGAAGCCACGGCGGCGCTCCCAGTCCGTGACGGCGGCGTCGAAGGCGGCCAACTCGGTGTCCGCGGCGTGCACGTAGTGCTGTACCACGTCGTCGCCGAACGCCGCCCTGGCCGCCGCCGAGGAGGCGAACGTGTCGCGGGCGTCCCGCAGTGTGCGCGGCACCTTCGGATGCCCGGAGGTGTAGGCGTTACCCCGCAGTTCGGGCTCCAGCCGCAGTGCGTTCTCGATCCCGTGCAGGCCGCCGGCCAGCATCGCGGCCAGGCCCAGGTAAGGGTTCACGTCACCGCCCGGCAGCCGGTTCTCCATCCGGGCGGAGGCGCCGTGCCCCACCAGTCGCACCGCGCAGGTCCGGTTGTCGGTGCCCCAGCCGATGGTGGTGGGCGCGAACGAGCCGTCGGCGAATCGCTTGTAGGAGTTGATGTTCGGTGCGTACAGCAGGGTGAAGTCGGCCATGGTGGCCAGCACCCCGGCGATGAACTGCTCGTACAGCGGGGAACGCCCGCCGGCGGCCGGGTCCCAGAACACCAGGTCACCGTCCCGGCCGCGCAGCGACATGTGGATGTGGCAGGAGCTGCCCTCCCGCTGGTCGTACTTCGCCATGAAGGTGATCGATTTGCCGTGCTGGGCGGCGATCTCCTTGGCGGTGTTCTTGTACACCGCGTGGTTGTCGGCCGTGGTCAGCACGTCGGAGTACAGGAAGGCGATCTCGTGCTGGCCCAGGTTGCACTCGCCCTTGGCGGACTCCACCGTGGTGCCGGCGGCGTGCATGACGTTGCGGATGTCCCGCAGCAGCGGCTCGACCCGGGTGGTGCCCAGTATCGAGTAGTCGACGTTGTACTGGTTGGCGGGCACCAGCCCGGTGTAGCCGGTGGCGAACGCGTCCTCATAGCTGGTGTCGAACACTATGAACTCCAGTTCGGTGCCGGCCAGCGCGGTCCAGCCGTGCTCCGCGGCCCTGGCCGCCTGGGCGGCCAGGATGGCGCGCGGCGACTGCCGGACCGGGGTGCCGTCCGGCCAGGTCAGGTCGCATTGGATCATCACGGTGCCGGGCAGGTGGGTCAGCCGGCGGATGGTGCCCAGGTCGAGCGCGAAGACCATGTCGCCGTAACCGGTCTCCCAGGACGTGATGGCGTATCCCGGCACGGTGTTCATCTCGACGTCGACGGCCAACAGGTAGTTGCAGCCCTCCGTGCCGCCGGCCAGCGCGTGGTCGCGGAAGAACTCGGCGTGCAGCCGCTTGCCCTGCAGCCGGCCCTGCATGTCGGTGAAGGCCACGACCACGGTGTCCACCTCGCCGGAGTCGATGGCGGCCAGCAACTGTTCGGTGGACAGCAGCCGCGGATTGCGCCGGACCGCGGAATGCGCGCGCGCCGGCGGTTGCCCGTTGGCCGAGGCCGGCGCCGCGGGGTCCGGGCGGCCGGTGGCCGCCGGGGTGGGTGCAGGTGTGGTCATGGACCCTCCCGTGGTGGTGCCGGTTCGTCGGCTGAAGCGTGTGCTGCCGTCCCGGCGGGCTCTTCGGTGCGCTCGTCCGGCAGGCCGAGCAGTCCGCGCAACAGCGCCGCCGTATCGTCGCAGTGCTGCTCCATGGCGCGGCGGGCGGCCGCCGGGTTGCCGGCCAGGATCGCCGTCACGATCGCCGCGTGCTGGGCGGTGGAGTGCTCGATGTTGCGGTCCAGCACCGGGATGGCGAGCAGCATCTCGTGCAGTGCCGCCTGCACGGTGGTGACGGCGTCCATCAGCATCCGCGATCCCGACGCCGCGGCGATGGCCAGGTGCAACCGGGCGTCGGCCTGCCGGTGCGCCCCGGTCCCGGGTGCCTCGCGGGCCTCCCGCTCGCAGACACGCAACCGGTCCCGGTCGGCCGCACCGAGCACGCGGCCGGCCGCCACGTAGCAGGCCCCCGGCTCCACGATGCGGCGGAACTGCAGGGCCTCCACCCACTCCCAGCGCCGCCCGGCGATTCGCTCCGCATGGCCGGCGCCGGGCTCCGGCGGCCGGTACGCGACCCTGCTGCCGCCGCCCCGGCCGCGAGCGGTGGTGATCATGCCCGCCGAGCGGAGTGCTGCGATGCTCTCGCGCAGGGTCGTCCGGGACACTCCCAGTTGCGCGGCGAGCTCCCGTTCCGGCGGAAACACCGATCCGGTGGGGAAGACGCCCAGCCGGATCGCCGTCGCCAGCTGTCCGACGCAGGTCTCGAAGGCATGGCCGCGCACCGGGGCCAGCAACACGCCGGCCAGCCCTTCCGGCCCGCGCCCCGCGGACCTGTCGGGAACGCGCCCCGCGGAGTTGGCCACGCTGCCGGCAGTTTTGTCGGCAGCGTGGCCGGTGACCGTGTCGGACGTTCGCCGGACGGAGGTGCCGGGAGGATCGGCGGGCGCGGTCGTGATTGCCCCCTGGCCCATCACACCGCCTCCTCGCTGCCGCCCGGGTCGCTCGACGATGTCGGTCCCTGCCGCCGAAGGAGCGTTCCGGACTCGGCGCTGGGAGTGTCGACGGTGTGACTGCCCCCGTATGACTACCGCCGACCGCCCCATACTGTCAATGGTCTGACCCTAAACCAATGCGGCGCGCCCGCGGGCGGCCCGGGGAGGTGTGGATGATGGCGCCCCTCCCGGGCGTCGGTTGGCAGGGCTTGCCGAAGCGCTCTCCGCCGTCATCGGCCATGCTGCTTGGGAGTGTCGGCCGACCGGTGGGCCGGCGAGCGACAGCAGGGCGGGCGCGGCGAAGGGACCCATCATCGACATCCACACGGGAGACGCGCACATGACGTCCTCGACCGGCACCGAACTGTGCTACCGCTCGGCCACCGAACTGAGCGCGATGATCCGGGCGAAGCAGGTGTCCGCCAGGGAGGTCGTCACCGCCCACCTGGAACGGATCGAGGCGGTCAACCCGGCGGTCAACGCCATCGTCACGTACACCCCCGAGTTGGCCCTGGCCCAGGCGGCCGCGGCCGACGAGGCTGCCGCGCGCGGGGAGTTCCTCGGGCCGCTGCACGGGCTCCCGGTGGCGCACAAGGACAACCACCTGACCAAGGGCATCCGCACCACCTTCGGCTCGCCCGCTCGGGCGGATTTCGTCCCGGACACCGATGACCTGGTGATCGAGCGGATGCGCGCCGCCGGCGTGATCACCCTCGGCAAGACCAACATCCCGGAGTTCGCGGCCGGCGGTCACACCTTCAACGAGGTCTTCGGCATCACCCGCAACCCCTACGACCTGTCCGTCACCGCGGGCGGTTCGTCCGGCGGGGCGGCGGCCGCGCTGGCTGCGGGGATGCACCCGCTGGCCGACGGCAACGACATGGGCGGCTCGCTGCGGCTGCCCGCGGGGTACTGCAACGTGATCGGGCTGCGGCCATCGGCTGGCCGGGTGCCGGTGTATCCGGCCGGCGACGGCTTCGCCGGGCTGTCCGTGCAGGGTCCGATGGCCCGCACGGTGGCCGACCTGGCACTGCTGCTGTCGGTGATGGCCGGACCCGACCGCCGGTCACCGATCTCCCTGGAACAGCCCGGGGCCGACTTCGCCCGGCTGCCGGAGGGCGGGCTGGCCGGCCGGCGGATCGCCTTCTCGGTCGACCTGGGCGGCGCGCTGCCGGTGGAGCCGGAGGTGGCCGACATCGTGCGCGCGGCGGCCGCGGCCTGCGAGGCCGCCGGCGCGGTGGTCGAGGAGGCCAGCCCGGACTTCTCCGGTGCCGACGAGTGCTTCCGCACGCT